>CANLFK010000017.1 GCA_947489925.1 Candidatus Caenarcanales bacterium | reverse complement strand
TTACTTTTGTATTATTATTTTTACTAACTTTATTTTCAGTTGAAATATTATTATTTTGTGCTTTATTAACAATAGGTGAGTCTTTTGGCTTTATATTAGCTTTAGTATTTGTATTATTAGTGGTGTTATTGTGTGCTTTATTAACAATAGGTGAGTCTTTTGGCTTTATATTAGCTTTAGTATTTGTATTATTAGTAATATTTGTTTTTGGGGTTTCAGCTGGCTGGATAACTGGTTTAGGTGGGGTTTGAATATCATTATTTGCAATTGTATTATTATCTGGGGTAATAGCTGTAGCTGTTGGGCTTTCGGCTGAACTTAAATAAGACAATTCGGCATCTAAGGCTTTTATTCTTTCACTTAATTGATCTAGCCAAGCATTCAAATATTTAGGCCCATCATTGATTTTGCAAGAAGCATTTAAATCATCAAAATTAAGAGTAGAAGAGTCTTTGTCTAAATGAGCTTCCGAAAAAGCATAAATATCAGATTCAACTTTTGATAAATCATTAACTTTACTTTTAAGAAATTCAGCTTGTTTAGCTTGATCAGCTGGGGGTGAAGCATTTAAATCATCTAATTTATTTTCAGCTAAACCAATAACTCTATCCAAATTATTAATTGATTCAGCAATATATTTTTGAGCTTCACTTAATTTACAAACATTTGGATTGCTTACAGCAGCATTACTTTCAGTATTATCAGTAGCAGAAACTGGCAAATTAGAGCTTGGGTTTAAAGTAGCAGCTTTATTATTTGATGGATTATTTGGTGATTGAGAGCTAGTATTTGTTGAATTATTGTCAGAATTATTTGTATTTTTTTGCCAAGGCCACTTGAAAGCTGTTTTATTAGTATTTTTATCTTTTGTATCTAAAGCATTAGCATTAATATTTTGATTTGGATTAATGGAGGCTTGATTTTTACTAATTAAACCTAAAATAGCCGCTATAATGATGCCAGTAGCCAATAATAATGCCAAAAGCATTTTCGCTAAACCTTTGCTTTGTTTTTTATTATCCTTAATTCTTTCATTACTAACTTCATAATTAGGCTCAGAGGCAGAATTTTTAGTATTAGAATTTTGTAGAAATGGATTTTCGCTTGAATTCTTGTCCGCCAGAGAGAATTCTTGCTTGTCCCTGTTGAATTCAAAATCTTGATTATTATTGCTAGAAGACATTGGAATTATTGTTTTCGGTTTGTGCGGCTAATTTGTACTTGCTAATTACTTAAACTCAATTATTTACCATATTGTAATATACACTACTCAATATTATGAAGCAATTTGTTTAAGAATAGTTTAAGTATATTGATTTGAATTCATTATAAATTTATTTATGCCCCAATAAATACCATAAAACAGCCATACGAATAAAAACACCATTATTTACCTGTTGATTAATTAATGAAATCGGGTGATTTATTAAGTTTTCACTAATTTCAATATTCCTATTAACTGGCCCTGGGTGAAGCAATTTGACAAAGTTTAAATTTAAATTAGCTTTTTTTAATTTTTCTTCAGTTACACAAAAATCTTGCTTATAGGTTTCAAGGTCTAAATTAAATTCTTGTTTTAATCTTTCTTTTTGTATTCTTAAAACAATTATAAAGTCTGCATTTTTCAAGCCATTAATTAAATCATGGTCTAATTCCGCTCCCATTTCCACAAATTCAGCTGAAATCATACTCTCTGGAGCAATACATTTTACTTTAGCTCCCAAAGATTTTAATAAATAAATATTTGATCTTGCCACTCGGCTATGCAAACAATCGCCAATAATAACAATTTGCTTTCCCTTTACAGATGAATTTGGGCAATTAGAAACAATAGTATAAAAATCCAGCAAAGCTTGAGTCGGATGCTCAGAAATACCATCACCTGCATTAATTACTGAAATATTTTTTTCTTGATTATATTGATTTAAATAATAAGCTAGCTTTTGGGCAGCTCCACCTTCAGAATGGCGAATAATAGCCAGATCAATTTCTAATTGAGACAAAGTATAAGCTGTATCTTCAAAGGATTCACCTTTTGCTAGAGAAGATAAATCGGGATTAAAATTAATAAAATCAGCCCCTAAAAGTTTAGCCGCAATTTCAAAACTAAGCCTTGTTCTGGTGCTTGATTCATAAAATAAATTAAGAAGAATTTTACCTTTTAAAAGACCTAAATCTGTCAAACTATCTTTATTGCTTTTAAGCCAATTAGCTTTACTTAAGAGCTGATCAACTATATCTGGATTAAGATCTTTAGTGCTGAGAAAATGCTTAGGCATGCAAATATTATCTAATTTTTCTTTCTTTTATTCAAGTTTATTTTAATTTTGCTTAAGTCCTAAATTGTTTGAATTATTTATACTTGTACAAATATATTTTTACTTATGTTATTATGCTTTTCTTGAGTTTTGAGTGGGGCTTTAGCAAAGATGAATTTACCCAAAGGTTTTTTAGCAAGTGGCATTATAAGTGGTATAAAAAAGTCGGGGAAAAAAGACTTAGGTTTAATTGTCTCTGATAATTTATGTGAAGCAGCTGGCGTTTTTACTCGTAATTCAGTTAAAGCTCATTGTGTTATTGATAATCAAGATATTTTAGATTCTGGTAATTTGATTAAAGCTATTTTGGTTAATTCAGGCAATGCAAATGCTTGTACTGGGCAAGCTGGCTTAAATGCTTTAAATAATATAAAAAATAATTTGGCAAAAACTTTAAATTGTAATTTGGCAAATCTATTAACTGCTAGCACTGGTGTCATTGGAGTTGTATTACCTGAAGACAAAATAACTAAGGCAATTCCAAATTTAACTGAAAGTTTGACAGCTAATAATATGGACTTTTCTGAGTCAATTTTGACAACTGATTTAAGTATTAAAACAAGCTTCAAACAATATGATAATTATTCGATTACTGGTATTGCAAAAGGCTCTGGCATGATAAATCCAAATATGGCAACTATGCTTAGTTTTATTGTCACCGATGCCCAAATCAGTTCGATAGACTTACAAAAAGCTTTAACACATGCAAATTCACAATCATTTAATCAAATTAGTGTTGATGGAGACACAAGTACTAATGATATGGTCTTGATTTTGGCAAATGGAGAAGCAAAATATGAGCCAGATTTAAAGTCTTTTACCGAAAATTTAAGCGAGATTTGTCAAGATTTAGCCAAGCAAATTGTGAAAGACGGAGAAGGAGCAAATAAAATCATTGAAGTACAAGTCAGAGAGGCCTTTTCTGAAGATAAAGCTCAAGATATAGCCAAAGGAATTATTAATTCTAATTTAGTTAAAACTGCTATTTTTGGTTGTGATCCTAATTGGGGGCGGATTTTAGCGGCAGCTGGTCAATATTCTGAAATTAATACCGAAAAATTAGAATTGAAAATACAAAATATTGTTTTATTTGAAAAAAATGAAGTAAAACACTTTAATAAAGCTGAATTAATAGATTTGATGAAACAAAGCTCAGAAATTATTATTGAATTGAATTTAGGAAATAAAACTGATTTTCAGGCTAAAGCTTGGGGCTGTGATTTAAGCTATGAATATGTCAGAATAAACGCTGAATATACAACTTAAGGCATCATTTTGAATTCTTTGAACCAAATATCAAATATATTAGCTTTAATTAATTTTTGACTTGATTTTCTTTGAATTAAAACTGACTCTTTTGCAAATGGAATAGCAAAGGCATTTTCTTCAAAATAAACTTTTTCGTTTTTTAAATCTTTTAAATCAATTTTTTTTAAACCGAATCTTTTAGCTTTCACTAATTCACCAAATTCAGTTTTGCCATTACTGTTTTTATCATGCCAAATAAGCAAATTATTCAATTCATTACCAGTAATAATATTGTCTTTGTTTTTGTCTAGCAAAGCTGTTAAAGCTTCAAATCCATCATTATAAGAACTTCCAGCCGTATAATTACCAAAAAGCTCTAAACCACTATCAATACGACCATTATGATTTAAATCAATTGCTAAAAAGCTGGCTTTATCGGTTATAGCTGGCCAAAGAGTTCTTACTTCATTTTTTCCATCAAATTTAAACTTAATAAACGAATCCATTTTTAATTTAGGATTATCCACTTCTAATTTGTCAAAGCTAATCATTAGCGGAGAATTTTCAGCCTTAACAGATAAATAAAATAAACAAAACACCATTAAAAAAGTAAATATTTTCCCAAATTTTTTCATAAAACTTAAATCAATTTATCAATTGCCTCTTTAACTTCTCTGACTTTAAAAGGCTGTCCTTGCATTTTGTTTAATGACTGAGCATCAATTAAATATTTGCTACGAATTAAAACCGATAATTGTCCACTATTAATTTCTGGAATTAAAACTTTTTTATAAGCTTTCAAAACAGCCTCCAAATTAGACGGAAAAGGATTTAAATAACGCAAATGTGCATTGGCTACTGATTTCCCTTCATTTCTGGCTTGTTCGGCGGCGGCTCTTAAGCTTCCATATGTTCCACCCCAACCCAAAACTAATAAATCTCCTGAACTTGGACCTTCAACTTCTAATTCTGGTATTACGCTCTGGATATTTTGTATTTTTTGAGCTCTCACTTGAGTCATTTTTTCATGGTTTAAAGCATCAGAACTAATAGCACCAGTTAAAAAATCACCTTCTAAACCGCTTAATCTATGTTCAAAGCCAGCCATTCCAGGTATTGCCCATTTACGAACTAATCTTTCATCTCTTTGATAAGGCGAAAATGGCTTGTCTTGCTCAGCCGAAATATCAATTAAATTAGTTTTTATATTGGGTAATTCATCTGAATTCGGTATTAACCAAGGTTCTGCTCCATTTGCTAAATAACCGTCAGTCAATAAAATAACAGGTGTCATAAATTCAAGAGCTAATCTGCAAGCTTCAAAAGCCATATTATAGCATTCAGCTGGCGTTGCTGGCGATAATACACAAAGCGGTGATTCTCCGTGTCTGCCAAACATAGCCATTAATAAATCAGACTGTTCCGTTTTAGTTGGCATACCAGTCGAAGGACCAGCTCTTTGAACATCAATAATCACTAAAGGTAATTCAGTTTTAATGGCTAAACCAATGGCTTCCGCTTTTAAATTAACACCAGGTCCAGAAGTGGTTGTAATTGCTAAAGCACCAGCATATGAAGCTCCAATTGATGAAACAGCCGCCGCAATTTCGTCTTCAGCCTGAAAAGTAATAATGCCAAATTCTTTATATTTAGCTAATTCATGCAAAATATCGGTAGCTGGTGTAATTGGATAAGAACCCAAAAATAATGGCAAATTTGACTTTTCAGAAGCGGCAATTAAACCTAAAACTGTTGCCTGATTTCCGCTAATATTACGATAGACACCTGCCTTAATTGGGGCTGCTTTAATATTATAAGTCCGTAAAGCCTCAATGGTAATGCCATAATTATAACCAGCTTGTAAAGCTTTAATATTAGACAAAGCAATTGAAGGTTTATTACCAAATTTTTCTTCAAGCCATTTTTGTGTATTCTCTAAAGGCTTTGAATAAATCCAATACATTAAACCTAATGCAAAAAAGTTTTTACAACGATCTTTGGCTCTTCCGTCCAAGTCAGTTATTTCTTCGAGTGCTAAACGAGTTAATTTAGTAATTTGAACTTTAATTAAATTAAAAGAAGACAAAGAATCATCTTCAAGCGGATTGGTTTTATAGCCAGCTTTTTCCAAATTAACAGCCGTAAAAGCATCTTCATTAACAATAATAGTTCCGCCACGATGAACAGCGTTCAAATTAACTTTTAAAGCCGCTGGATTCATAGCCACTAAAACATCTGGTTCGTCGCCAGCAGTATAAACATGACTTTCGCCAAATTGGATTTGAAAACCAGAAACACCTGGTAAAGTCCCTTGAGGAGCACGAATTTCAGCTGGGAAATCTGGGAAAGTTGCTAAACTATTTCCTACAATTGCCGCAGTATTGGTAAATTGGCTACCCGTAATTTGCATTCCATCACCAGAATCTCCAGCAAAACGGATAACAACACGATCTATTTGTAAAACTTCTTTTTCAGGTAAAACTTGTGTTTGATTCATTACTTTATTTTTTAATATTTAATAAGAATTTTTTGAATTAAGTAAAAATATAGCAATTCTAAATACTTATGCAGAAGTTTTTATTGATTATTTTAAATAAACTTTTTCACAATTTATAATTTAAGTATTCTTTTTGTGTTTCTGCATAGTAAATAATATTTGCTAAAATTCTAAATGCTTTCAACTTTTTAATTCTCAAACTTTATGAATAATAAATTACGCTTTCTGACCGCTGGTGAATCTCATGGCCCAGCACTATCCATAATTGTTGAAGGAGTGCCAGCTGGACTTAATTTATTAGAAGAGAATGTAAATTATCATTTAGCCCGCCGACAAAAAGGCTATGGGCGAGGTGCTAGAATGAAAATTGAAACAGACCAAATTGAATTTACGGCTGGTGTCAGACATGGTCAAACTTTGGGTTCACCAATTAGTATGCAAATAAAAAATAAAGATTATGCTAACTGGAATACAACCATGAATCCAAGCCCAATAGACTTAAACGACGAAGAAATTAAAAAGAAATTGGCTGATAAATATATTAGTCGTGTTAGACCAGGTCATGCTGATTTTGCTGGAGCAATCAAATATAATCAAGATGATGTTCGTAATATTTTGGAGCGTTCTAGTGCCCGTGAAACAACTAGTCGAGTGGCGGCTGGTGGAATAGCTCATCAGTTTTTGAAAACTTTGGGAATTCAAATTTATAGTCAGGTTTTGCAAATTGGCTCGGTAAAAATGGCAGATGAATATGCTGGAAATATTAGTGAGGAAGAATTTAGCCAAATTGAAGCTTCAGAATTGCGTTGTAAAAGCCCTGAGACCGCTAATTTGATGAAAGAAGAAATTGATAAAGCTCGCAAGCAAGGTGAAAGTTTGGGCGGTATTATTGAAATTATCGTTTATGGTTTACCGATTGGCTTGGGTAGTCATGTACATTGGGATAGAAGATTAGATGGAATTATTGCTCAATATTTAATGTCAGTTCATACAGTTAAAGCAATTGGTTTTGGGCTTGGTTTTGAGGCTGGCTGTCAAGTTGGTTCATTAGTGCATGATGAAATTCAAAGAAATACTAAAAAAAGTTTAGTTTCGACTTATCATCATTTAACTAATAGAGCTGGCGGAATAGAAGGCGGAATGTCTAATGGTGAACCGATAATTTGTAGAGTTGCTTTAAAGCCAATTCCAACTTTAGCCAGAACTGAAGAAAATTCTTTAAAGTCTATTGATTTAAAAACAAAGTCTAATGGCGTGGCTTTTTATGAAAGATCTGATGTTTGTGTTGTGCCAGCTGGTGGTGTTGTTTGTGAAGCAATGATGGCTTTAGCTTTGGCAGATCAGATTTTAAATAAATTTGGTGGTGATTCAATGACTGAATTGAAAACCAATTATCAAAATTATTTAACTTACTGCTTGGATCGTTAAAAAATAGATTAAAAAATAATTAACTAGATTTTTCTAAATGTCTCTGTTAATATGTAAGCTTCATATTGGCACAAAATATATTTAAATTCGCTTTATGTCATCAGTATCTAAAAAGAAAAAAACAAAGCAAAAAGTACAAAACGGTTTGGCTTTTATTCAATCAACTTTTAATAATACAATCATTACCTTAACTGATTCAAACGGTAATGTAGTGTGTTGGGCAAGCTCTGGTTCATGTGGCTTTAAGGGTTCTCGCAAAGGAACTCCATTTGCCGCTCAATCCGCTGGAACAAAAGCTGGAAAAGAAGCTTTTACTAGTTCTGGTATGCGTTTTGTGGAAGTTATGGTAAGTGGACCTGGAGCTGGAAGAGAATCGGCTATACGAGCATTACAAGCTTCTGGAATAGAGGTTTCTTCTATAAAAGACATTACACCAGTTCCTCATAATGGCTGTAGAGCACCAAAGAAAAGAAGAGTTTAAAAAAATTATTTAGGATTTTTAATTACAAAATTTTAGGAGAAATTTATGGAAATATCTATTAAATGTATTGATAGTAAGAAACAAGAAGATGGCAGTATTTTCGCCACTTTTGAAATTGAGCCTTTAGAAAGGGGCTTTGGTATAACTGTGGGTAATACTTTAAGGCGTATTTGTCTTTCTCACCTTGAAGGAACTGCCTTAACTAGCCTTAGAATTGAAGGGGCAACTCATGAATTCTCGAGTATTAGAGGCGTTTCAGAAGATATTGTTGAAATTATTTTAAATCTCAAATCTTTAGTTTTTAATGCTGAATTAGAAGAAAATGATTTTCAGGCAAAAATTGATTTCAAAGGTCCTGGAGAGATTAAAGGTAAAGATATTTATTTGCCAGCTGGTCTCGAAATAGTTAATCCAGATCAACATATTGCCGCAATTTCTGAGCCAATTAGTTTTTTTGCTGAATTAACAGGAAGAAAAGGAAAAGGTTATGTTTTGGCTGATGAACATTATTTCCAAAATAGACCTATTGATATTATTCCTTTAGATTCATCTTTTATGCCAATTAAGAGATTTTCTTATAAGGTTGAACAAATTAGAATTGGTGAATCTAGTGAGCCTTCAACTAATAAGTTTGAAAAATTAATTATTGAAATTGTTTCTAATGGAAGTATTGATCCAGAAAAGGCAATTTGTTTGGCAGCTAAATTAATGGTCAGAAATTTAAATCCTTTGGTTCTTTTATCTGGTGAAACTATACAGCCAATTCAAGTAAAAGAAGAAGCTCCAGAAGTTGTGGAAGATTATTCTAGTGTTGGAATTGAAACACTTAATTTGTCGGTAAGGGCTTATAATTGCTTAAAGAGAGCTGGTAAAAATTCATTACAAGACTTAATTGAAATGACAACTGATGAATTAATGAGTATTAAAAACTTCGGTAAAAAATCAGCTGAAGAAGTAATTGAAACTTTAAATGGCAAAGGATTTTTCTTGTCGGATGATCCTCGCAAGTCTATACAAGCTCCGCCACCTCCAAGCAGAAATAATAATCCAGCTCAAAACGCTTTTAGACCCCCATTTGGTATTATACTAAGATAGAAAAAGGACTTTAAATATTATGAGACATCATTGCAAAAGAAATAATTTAAACAGAGCAAAAGATCAAAAAACAGCTTTACTTCGCTCTTTAGCTCGTGAATTAGTAAAATATGGACATATTGAAACCACTTTATCTAAAGCTAAGGTTTTAAGAACTTATATTGAAAAATTAATTACAAAAGCGATTAAGTCAATTAAAACTGAAGAAATTAGTCAAAGAGTTCATTACTTAAGATTAATCAGAAGAGAATTAGCCCCAGAAATTTTACCTATTTTGGTTAAAGCGGCTGAAAACTTGAAAGAAAGACCAGGTGGCTATACTAGAATTATTAAGCAAGGTTCAAGGCGGGGAGACAATACTCAAATGTCTATTATTCAAATACTAGATAATTAAAGTTTTTATGGCTTTTAATTCAAAAGATAATGTCACTAAACAGATTGTTGCAGCCCATTTGCAAAAAAATGATAATACGGCAGGAAATAATAAATCAATAATAGACAAAGACCCTCTAATTGGCAAGAATTCGTCTATTTCACTTTCAGATGAGTTTTTGCTGTTTTGGGGAAATAATTTAGATTCAGCTTGGTTCCAAGGAAAACGGAAAGTATCACCTTTTTTAATTGTCATTTTTTTATTAGTTGCTACTATTCTTTATTTGTGTTTTAATCTCTTGTTCTCACCCAGCGAGATTGAACAGATTTTCTTTGATGGAGGAAATTCTAATAGTTCTACGATATCAGAAGTAAAAGAAAGTCCAAAAAAACCGCTTCAAGAAATAAAAGAATCACTTAAAGAAAAAGCTAAAGAGTCTAAGAAAAATAAAAAACAATGAATATTTTGGCTAAGATCAGTGATTTTGTTCGCTTTAGGCTACCGATTACCATTCTAGATCGTTATATTATTAATGAATGTTGGCTACCTTTTTCTTCGGGGGCTGGAATTGTAACTGGAGTTTGGTTGGGAGCAGACCAAGTAAGAGAAGCCTTTAAATTATTAGCCAATACCACTGTTGGTTTTCCAATTGTCTTATCAATTATTTTATTAAATATACCGACTATTCTTTTGGTTACCATTCCAGTTGGGGTTTTGTGGGCGGCTTTTTTGGTTTTTAATCGTTTATCATCTGATTCTGAAATTATTGCCATGAGAGCAAGTGGTATTAGCTTGGTAAGAATTACAGTACCAGCTCTTTTATTTGGTTTGATTATGACAATTATTTGTTTTATAATCAGTGAAGTAATTGTTCCTAGAGCTGAAATATTAACCAAAAGATTAGAATTTGCCGCTACTTATAGTATTCCTTTTGTGCCATCTATGGATGATTTTGCTTATTTTGAAAGATCTGGAGGCAAAAGAATTGGTCAGGGAAATTTAAGGCGGATTTTTCATGTAAAATATGTTGATCCAAATGCCAATATTTTGAATAAAATAACTATTTTGGATTTTAGTGATAAGACAGTTGAATCTATTTATATTGCTGATTCTGGGCGGTGGAATGTAGAAAAAAATGCTTGGGAATTAGTTAATGGAATTAGTTATAATGTTTCAGCTACTGATCCATCTAAGGCTTCTCATACTACTAGATTTGAAAATATTTTGATTCCAGCGGGTAAGTCTATGGATGAAATGCTAAAAAAACTTAATGAAGTGAATGCACAAAATATTTTTGAATTAAAAGCTTTAATTGATCAACAAGACAAATTACATATTCAAAGCGAAAACTTTTTTAAGTTAAAAATGCGGTATTTTCAAAAAATTGCTTATCCTTTTTCTTGTATTGCAATTACTTTAGCAGGAGCTCCGCTTGGAGTTTTGGGCAGAAGATCTCGCACAAATTGGGGCTATATACAAGTTGGGCTTTTGATTTTCTTGTATTATGCTTTGCAAAGTGCCATGAATTCAATGGGAGATTCTGGAAAGATGGAAGCTGTTTGGGCGGCTTGGCTTCCTAATTTGATTTTAGGCGGTATTGGAAGCTTAGTTTTATGGAAACGCTCAAGATTTGTTAGTTAATTTTTTGTATATTTTCTATCCGTTGAAATAAAGCTCCTTGAGTATTTTTAATTTCGCTTTCTGGTTTTAAGTAAGCCCATTTTGATAATTCTTCCCAATTTTGAGTTTTTGTCAAATTGAAAATATTAAGCATTTTTAAACCTAAATCTGGCATAAAAGGAAAAAGCACATTCGCTACAATTCTGAGACCTTCTAAAACTTCAACCAAACAAATAATTGCTTTTTGCCTTGCAGTTTCAGACTCTTCTTTAAATAAAGTCCAAGGTTTTGTTTCGGTTAAATATAAATTCAATTTATCAATATAATTAAAAATCTCTTTTAAAGCTAAATCCAATTCAAAATTGTGCATCAAAGAATCAACTTTATTTGCAAGGGAAATCCCTGATTGAGCAATTTCAGAATTAAAATCTAAGTTTAAACCTGCTGGTATCTGAGAGTTTAAATTATTCTCTAGGAGCTTTAAAACTCGTGAAAATAAATTACCCAAGCGATTAGCCAAATATGCGTTTACGGTTTCAATAAAAATCTGTTCCGAAAAATCGCCATCTTGCCCAAAAGGAATATTAAATAAAAAATAAAAACGAATTGCATCAATGCCATATTTATTAATAATCTCTTGCGGGACAATAATATTACCTAGGGTTTTCCCCATTTTTTCGCCATCTTTGGTCAAAAAACCATGCCCGAATAGTCTCTTGGGTAAAGGTAATTCAGCGGACATTAACATTGCAATCCAATAAACAGCATGAAAACGCAAAATATCTTTTCCAATCAAATGCAGGCTGACTGGCCATAAATCTAGGCTTTTAACAATTTGGGCAAAATTATCAATATTTAAATCTTGCAAATTAATTTTATCTTCAATTAAAGGCGACAAATAACCAAGCAAAGCATCAAACCAAACATAAATAGTCTGTTCTTTATCATCTGGAATTGGAATTCCCCATTTTACTGAATTACGAGAAATTGGAAAATCTCTCAAGCCTTCATCTAGCCAAGCTAAGACCTCGTGTTTTCGGAATTGTGGATAAATAAAATCTGGATTATCATTTAAGAATTGGCGGATTTGCTCATTATACTTAGACAAAGCAAAGAAATAATTATTTTCAGTATATTCTTGTACTTGAGTTTTATGAGTAGGACAAAGTTTTCCCTCTAGCAATTCTCTTTCATTTTTAAAATCTTCGCAAGCTAAGCAATAAAGACCTTTGTATTCGGCTTGGTAAATATCACCTTTGGCTTTCACTAATTCAAAAAATATTTGGACAATTTTATTATGATTTTCACTAGAAGTTCTGCTAAACCTTTGATAATCAATATTTAAAAGCTTCCACAATTCTTCAAACTTTAAAGTTATTTCATCGCAATGAGCTTTTGGCGAAATATTACGACTTTTGGCTGTATTTTCAATTTTGCCTCCATGCTCATCAACTCCAGTTAATAAATAAGCATTTTTACCTTTTAATTTTTCAAATCTGCAAATCGTATCAGCCGCCATAGTGGTATAAGCACTGCCAATATGAGGTTCGGCATTAACATAATAAAGTGGCGTTGTTAAATAAAAATTTTGTTTATTCATAATTTTCAAAGAGCATTATTTTAGCAGTTTTATGATTTAAAAAATTCTTTTGGCTATAATCTTGATTAAGTTCGTGAAAAGTAAAAAACAAGTGGCTTCAAAAAAAGTTTTATTGATTGATGGAAGTAATTTGGCTTTTCGTATGTATTTTGCCCTCGAAAGAACAGGTTTAACTTCTCCTTCGGGGAAACCAAGCTGGGCAATTTTTGGCTTTTTTAAAATTTTACTTGACATAATTGAAAAAGAAAAACCAGATACTTTAATTGCCGCTTTTGACCGCAAAGAGCCAACTTTTAGACATGAAGCTTTTGACTTTTATAAAGCTAATAGACCCGACGAAATGCCAGAAGCTTTGGCTTTGCAATGGCCTGAAATCAAGAGAGGCTTAAATTTAATTGGTATGAATATTATTGAATTGGCTGGCTATGAAGCAGATGATTTAATTGGTACTTTGGCTCTGCAAGCTGAAAATAGTAATTGGGAAGTTTTAATTTTAAGCGGAGATCGTGATAATTTTCAATTAGTAAATGATAAAGTTAAAATTTTAATGCCCATTGCCAAAGGCGGAAGCCAACTTATTGGACGAGATGAAGTAAAAGTGAAAATGGGAATTTATCCCGAACAAGTAATTGACTTTAAAGCTTTGGCTGGGGATAGTTCGGATAATATACCGGGTGTAGCTGGCATTGGCGAAAAAACTGCCGTTAAATTATTAGAAGAATTTGGTGATTTAGCTGAGATTTATAAAAATATTGATAAAGTTTCTTCGGCTTCCTTGAGAAAAAAATTATTAGAAGGAGCTGAATCAGCCAAGGATTCTAAGTATTTAGCTACTATTAAAACCGATTGCCAAATTGTTTATGATTTTGATAATTCAGCACATAAATTAAAACCTCAATTAAAAGATTTGGTGCTGTTTTTGCGTGAATATAAATTAGCTAGCCTAGAAAAGAATTTGCCTGTCATTTTTGAAAAATTTGGCATTGAAGAGCTTTTGACAAGTGGTGAAAAAAAAGAATTAATATTTAAGAACTTTGATGAATTGCACAAAGAGGCGATTAAAACTGCCCCAATCAATATTATTGAACAAAAGTCTAAAGCCGAAAAGCCAAATATTATTAAACAAATTATTTATGAAAAAGCTGACTTAGAGAATATAATTACCGAAATTAAAAATAATACAAGCTCTCTTTTGGCTTTAGATCTTGAAACTACGGGCTTAAATACTTTTACTTGTAATATTGTTGGCTGGGCTTTGGCTTTTAAAACAACAGATCAAGAAATCAAGTCGGTTTATATTCCAACTACGCATAATTATTTGGGTGTTCCAGAGCAGTTAAGTAATGAATTTGTGTCTGTGCAAATAAAAAATTTAATAAATCAAAAGACTGATTTACAGCTAATAATCCAAAATACCAAATTTGAATATAAAATATTGAGCCGCTTTGGCATAACTTTACCAGAAAACACCGTTGATACAATGCTTGCCAGTTATATTGAAAACCCAGATCAGTCACATGGTTTAAAGAATCAGACTTTGCGAGTTTTTGGTTATCAAATGGCTTTAATTGATGAATTAATTGGTGCAAAGGGCAAAAACCAAAAGACAATGGATCAAGTTGATATTGATTTATGCGGGAAATATGCTTGTGATGATTCAGCTTTTACTTTGGCTTTATATGAATATTATGAAAAAACTCTTAGCGAGAAAGAACTTGATTTATGGCTAAAAGTTGAATCTCCTTTGGCAGTTTTACTGTCTCAAATTGAACTGAGAGGGGTTTTTATTAATGCGGACAAATTAAAAGCTTTATCTGATGAGTTATTTGAAAAAATCAATCAAGCCGAAAAAAGCATTTTAGAAAAATTAGACTGTGGTTTTATTAATTTAAATTCTCCTCAGCAATTGGGAATAGTATTAGAAAAAAAAGGTTTTAAATTAACTAAAACGCTGGGTGGGCAAGCTTCGACAGATGGAAAAGTTTTAAATGAATTACTTGAACAAGATGAGACTGGCTTAATCAAAGAAATTATTAATTATCGTGGCTTTACCAAGCTGAAATCGACTTATACGGACGCTTTGCCCAGGCAAATTAATACTAAAACCAATAGATTACATTGTGAATTTAATCAAGCTTTAACTTCCACGGGTCGCTTATCATCAAGTAATCCAAATTTGCAAAATATACCAGTTAAAAGTCAGGGCTTTGGAAAAGGAATAAGAGCGGCTTTTGAAGCGGAAAATGGTAATATTTTAATTTGTGCTGATTATTCGCAAATTGAATTAAGGTTTTTAGCTCATTATACGCAAGATCCAACTTTATTAGATGCTTTTCAAAATGGCCAAGATATTCATCAAAGGACAGCTAGCGAAATTTTCGAAATATCAACAGAAGAAGTAAGTTCGGAGCAAAGACGCTTAGGAAAAACTTTAAACTTTGCTTTGGTTTATCAGCAAGGAGCTTTTGCAACCGCCAAACAGCTAGGAATTAGCCGCAAAGAAGCTGATCAATTCATTGAAAAATACTTTAAAAGCTTTACTCAAATTAAACCATTTATCGAAAAAACTTTAGAGCAAGCGCGTGAAAATGGCTTTGTGGAAACATTATGGGGGCGAAAACGCTATTTTGCTAATTTGAATTCTAAAACTGTTCTTTTGCGAAAACTAGATGAGAGAGCCGCTTTTAATGCACCTTTGCAAGGCTCAGCGGCAGACTTAATTAAAAAAGCTATGTTATTAGTCAAAAACGAAATTCAAAAGCAAAACTTAAAAGCGGATCTTATTTTGCAAGTGCATGATGAAATTATCTTAGAAACGCCCATTGCTCAAGCTGATCAAGTAATGCAAATTTTGCTGGATAAAATGTCAGTAAATCAGCCTTTGCTTGTCCCAGTCGAGATACAAATTGCTAAAGGTTTTAATTGGGCTGAATGCAAGTAAAATTGAAAGCTTTAATTAGCGATTGAACAAACTATTAGGTGAATTGTCAGCATAAATTCTTTGTGTAATACCAAGCGAAAATAAAGTAATCCACATTGAAGTACCTCCATAACTAATTAAAGGTAAAGGTACTCCCGTAACGGGCATTAAACCTATATTCATACCAATATTAACGCAAACATGAAAACATAAAAAAGTTAAGATTCCAATTATCAATAATTGTGCAAAACCATCTTCCAAGTCTTTGGCTAAAATCAGTAATCTAATACAAATTATTAAAAAAGCAATTAATAAAACGGCAACTCCAATAAAACCCCATTCTTCGGCAATTGATGAAAAAACAAAGTCTGTATGCTGTTCGGGTACAAATTGTCCTTGAGTTAGCCTGCCTTGTTTAAATCCAGCCCCATGCAATCCTCCGCTACCAACGGCAATCAAACTTTGAATAATATTATAACCAGAGCCCTGTGGGTCAGTATATGGATCAATAAAAATAGTTAATCTCTTTTGCTGATAAGGAGCTAATATACCCCAAGCCAAAGGGCGACCAACTACTGCCAAAAATGAGCAAAATACAAAATAAAGCGATAAAAGTAAAATCTTAGTATTTTTTTTCCAGACTTTATAATGATTAGCAAAATAAATTACTAAAAGTAATATGCAAATTATTCCTAAAATTGAACAATCTAATTGAATTAAATGCTTGTGAAACTTAAAAGAAGATAAAATAAAAGCCTTTTCGCCCAAAGCACTGCTAATTAAAATTATTAAAGGACTTATTAAAGCAATAATTTGAGTAAAGCTTGCTCCAGCCCAGTAACACATCGCCAAAAAAATTGCAATTAATACCATTGAAGTTCCCAGATCTGGCTGAATAAATATTAAAGCAAAAGGCAAAAGTAAAATTATGCAGCCAGTTGAAATAATACTTAAAATACTAGTGGCTTTATGCTCTTTGAGCCAATTAGCAAGTGCCATAATACAAGCAATTTTAGCAGCTTCAGATGGTTGCAAACTAAATCCGCCAATTGAAAGCCATCTTTGAGCACCTAAAGCGGAAGTTCCTTTGACTAAAACAATTAATAAAAGTAAAATTGCGACACCATAAACAAACCAACAAATCTTTTTTAAAATTTCGGTCGGCAAAGTATAACCCAAATAAAAAACAGGTATTCCCAAAAGAGCAAAAAGCAATTGCTTACTAAAAAATCTACCTTGTGCAACGCTAAACTGAGCAATCAGACCAATAATAATAATAATTGACAAAGCGACCATAAACCATTTATCAGTGCGGCTTAATTTGCTGTTTTTCCACAGATTTAAAGATTTAAAATTCATAAATAATTCATTAATTCAAGACCAGCTGGCATAATACAATTTTCAGTATATAAATTTCTATTTTGTTTAAACCAATTATAAGTTTTTTCAAGTCCATCTTTTAAGCTTATTTTATTTTGTAAGCCTAAATTGTGTAATGGTTCTAAATCAGTAAAATAATGATTAATCCGAAAAGGGAAAATATCTCTTATATCTAATTTGTGTTGAGAGGCTAAATTTGGGTCGAAATATTTCAACTTAGCTTCTTTGCCAACTACTTCCCCGCAGGTTTTTATAAAGTAATTCACTGAATATAAATTTTTATTGGCAATATGAAAAGCTTTGTGTAAAGTCTGTGAGTCGGGTAAAAAGCCTAAATTAATTAAATTTTGACCAATTTCTTCGGCTAATGAAAACTGCAATAAATTTTCACCATTACCCGGAATTAAAATTTCTTTTTCGGCTTCAATGGCTTTAAAGAAAAAAATCTCTCTCTCAAAAGTATTGTCTGGTCCATAAATATAAGCGGGTCTAATGAAAAAGCTGATTAAATTTTCGGTAGATTTTAATATTTCTTCGCATTGCAATTTTCCTAAATGAGGCATTTTATTTACTTTTGGCGAATTTTCTTCCAAAGGCAAAATATCTGAATTAGCATAAACGCCAGCTGAACTAACAAAAGCCCATTTTTTTACTCGATTTTTTAAAACCCGTAAAGGTATTGTTAAATGTTCTGGCTGATAAGCGGTTATATCAAAAACTATTTCAAATTCATCAAATTTTGCTAAAGCAGTTTTTAATGCTTGCTCATTATTACGGTCAGCTTTTAAAGAAATCAGATTAGAATTATGCTCAAAAAGCTCTGTTTTAACGCCTGTGCGAGTAATAGTAATAATTTGGACATTAGTATTTTTAGTTTTTGCTAGAAGAGCTTGCACTGCCGCTTGCCCAACAAAATGATTGCCACCAAATATTAAAAAGTTTTTTTTCTGCATGAATTTTAATTAAAGTATGGCTAGCATTGAGCGATTTAAAATAAAAAGATATTATCATATATCAAATAAAAAAGTAAAAGCTAAAATTAAGGGTAAATTGATTTTATGAAAGAAAAAGACGAAGAAAAACCAAATTTATTAGAATATAAAAAAACACATTTAAACTCATTAAAGCCTTATATTGCGGGTAAAAGTATAAATGAAATTGCTGAACTTTATAATTTGCCTACTAATAGTATTATCAAACTTGGTAGCAATGAAAATCCGCTTGGTTCTTCGCCATTAGCCATTGAAGCCATTAATTCTTATTTAAACAAAAACCAATTTAACTTTTATCCAGACGCTTTAGGACAATCTTTGGCAAAAAATATTAGACAGAAATTTCCAGAAATTGGACAAGCTGAAATAATTATCGGCAATGGAATGGACAATGTTTTGGAAGGAATTGCCAGATTAATTTTGAGAAAAGGCGATAAAACTTTAATTCATATACCGACTTTTGAATATTATGAAATAATTACCCGTTGGGCTGAAGCAGAGCCAATTTATTATCAGACAAAGCCATCAGAAAATTTTAAAATAAATCTGGAAGAATTTTTAGCTTTAATAAAACCAGAAGTCAAAATCGTTTTTTTATGTAATCCAAATAATCCAACTGGTAATTATTTAACTTGGACAGAAATCGAAATTATTATTAAACAAGCTAAAAAAATGGGAAGTTTTGTCTTTCTGGATGAAGCTTATATTGAATATCTTGGTTTTGAAAATTCTCATATTAATAAAGTACATAAATACGATAATTTAATTATTGGACGCACTTTTTCCAAAATTTATGGCTTAGCCGCTTTGCGTATTGGATGGGGAGTTTTACCTACTAATTTGATTAATGAATATCGCAAAGTACAAACTCCTTTTAGTACTAATTTATTAGGTTTATTAGCGGCAGAAAAAGCTCTCTCAGACAATGAATTTATTGCAAAAAGTTTAGATAATAATAAAATTGGTTTAACTTATTTAAGTAATAATTTAGAAAATTTAGATTTCAAGGTTTTTGATAGTCAGGCTAATTTTGTCGCTTTTCAGGTTTCACCCAAGTTTAAGAGCAAAGAATTTTGCGAGCATTTATTAAAAAAAGGTATTATTGTCCGAAATGCGGGTTTATTTAATGGTGCACCAGATGACTTAATTCGTATAACTATTGGTAATTCAGAACAAAATGCAAAATTAATTCAATCATTGCTTATTTAATTATGTTTTTTTAAACCCACTCTTTCCTAAATAATGTGAGTTGAAAAATATTAAAAACCCTAAATAAAACTATAAAAGCCCTAGCAGAAAGTTAATTTTTTAAACATTAAAGGAATTTTTTATTATTGACTATTAAAATTAATTTTATGCAAGCCAAGCTTTTTATTTTAGGATTAGTATTATTATTTGCTTGGCAAACGCCTTATAAAGCTCTGTCAGATTCGGGGTTAGGTATAAAAAGCCCCAAAGATATTTACCGTGATAATAAAGATTCAGTTTTATTAGTAATTGCAAATGAAAGTAATAATAAGTTTGCGAGTGGTACTGGTTTTGCAATTGATAATGAAGGACATTTTTTAACAGCCGCTCATGTAATCGAAGATGCTAAAGAAATAATTTTATTAGATCGAGAAAAAAACGCTTATAAAGTTTATGAAGTAAATTGGGTTGATAAAGATTTAGATATTGCAATTCTGGATACAAAAGTAAAAAATCACTTTAAAGCTTTACCCTTAAAAACTTATACTCAGTCAGAAATTGGCGAAAATTTAACTATTATTTCTTATCCAAAAGGCAGTGAAATTGGTGGTATTGATAGTACTTTATCTCAAGGACTTTTAAGCTCAGTACGCAATAATTTTGTCTCAGAGCGGAGTAATGATTTTTCACCAGTTTATGATAAAGCTAATCCTCAAATTTATAAATCAATTAATTTTTATAAAAACTTGCAAAAAAACTGTGAAACCATCTCAGAGAAAGACAATGAGGGTTTAAAATTAATGCGTTGTTCTGATGGACATTTAGTAGTTTTAGACAAAAAAAGAAATAATAGTGTTGTTTATGATAATTTTGACATTGCTTTTAATATCGGCAATTTGGTTTATTATTACACTAATAAAAATACTAAATATTTAGAATCACGAAAAACAATTGGTACTATGTTGCAATATACAACTCCTATTTCGACTGGTAGTAGTGGTGGACCAATTTTTAATGAAAAAGGTGAAGTTATTGCCATTGTTAATTCTTACTTAGAAGACGCTCAGAATGTGAATTTTGGTAGACCAATTGACTATTTACCAAATGAATTTAAAAATAAAAATATATTGGCCCTTCAAAATCCAGTTAATTTCATTGCAAATGCAAGGCCTAAAGAGTTGATTAAAAAACCAAATTGCTC
>CANLFK010000016.1 GCA_947489925.1 Candidatus Caenarcanales bacterium | reverse complement strand
TGTTGCGTTTTAGCTCGAAAGTATTTTTTCTTTCATCGAATTTAACCGACTTTTCAGCGAATTATCAAAAATATAATTTTCAGTTTGAATGATTAAACCACCTATTAAAGATTTATCAATTTTTGATTTAATTTGAATTTGTTTATTTAAAAATTGACCCAGAAAAACCTTTAAATTATCAAGTTGAGCCGCAGTTAATTCATGGGAACTGATTATTTGTACTTCATCAATATTATCTTTTTCAAGCATTGCTCTTTTTAATAAATTTCCCAAAGCTGGAATTAAATGAGCTTTTTTCTTTTTAATCATTAATTGAATTAATTTGTCTAAATCTTTCAGCTCTGAAATTTGCGGAAATAATTTGTTTAAAATACTCAATTTCAAGTCTGACCTTAAAGTTGGATTACTTAAAACAGCTAAAAAATCAGTATTATGCTCCGAAATATTTTCAATGCTTAATAAAATTTCTAAACTTTGTTTTAAGACTAATGAATTATCACTAATTAGCTCAAATAAGGCTTTCACATATGGTTCTGCTTCTGATTGATTTGTTTTCATAATATATTTTATTTTAACTCTTCTTTAAAAAGTTTAATGTGTCTTCTAAGGCTTTCTGATTGAAATTGTCATAATTATTTGAATTATTTTTCAGACTATTTTCTGTTATTTCCAAAGCTTTAAGTGACAATATTGTTTGCATTTCTTTTTTAGCCAAGTTTTTTATATTCTCAACTTCTCTTTTATGTCTAATTTTTAAAGCATTTAGGCTATCTTCTTTTTCTTGTTCTAATTTTTGTTTTAAGATTTCAGCCTTTCTCTGAGTGTCTACCCGCATTTTGTCAAAATCTATTTTCAAAGAATTCAATTCTTGCTGGGCATTTTTTAATTGATCTTTGGCAAAATTATAATTTTCTTCGGCTTTCTTTAATTCAGTCGCTAATTCTATATTTTTATCTTTTACAAGGCTAGGTAATTTAGCTTTGATTAACCAAAATAAAATGCCCGAAAATATAATGAAATTAATTAAATTAGACTCAAGAATTAATTGCCAAATTGACTGATGATTTTCCATTTTATTTAAGTTATTTTATACGAATACCACTTCAGGAGCGATTTTATGAATTATATTTTGAGCCAAAATTTTTGCTTCCGACTCAAGCACTGAATTTAAACTTAAATGACTTTCTTTAATTTCAGAAAGAGCTTTTTGTTTTTCCAATTTTAATTGATCTTTTAATTCACTCTCTGAAAGCTTTTTATTAAGTTCAATATCACTAAATATTTTTTCAAATAATTCATGCTCAGCTTTTTTTATACTTTCGATTTCGGCTTTAATTGTTGCAACAACCTCATGAGCTTGCTTTTCTGCTTCAATGGCTTTAATTTTATTATTTTCTAAGTTTTCATCTCTTTTGCTTCTAATTTGTGAAACTGGAAACCAAAAAGTTTTATTAAAAAAATAAACAAATAATATAAAGCTTAAAGCCGTAATTAAAGCCGTTAAATTGATATTAAACATAATTTAAAGGTTTATTTTAATAAAACCAGCTAGTTTCAAAGCAATAAGCAGAGAAATTATCCCTAAAGCTTCAGAAAGAGCGGCAAAAATTAATCCTTTGGTAAAAATATCATCAGCTTTTTCTGGTTGCCTAGCCATTCCTTCTAAAGCTTTAAAAGCGGCTAATCCAACACCAATTGAAGGTCCTAAAACTCCAAGAGCGGCTAATCCAGCTCCGATAGCAGACATGTCAGACATAATGTAATTTCCTTAATTTATTTAATCAAAACTATTAACAAAGAAATTTTAACTAATTTTGTCAAAAAACAGTTAGCCAGTGTATAATTCTTTTTCTGATTTCAAAAATCAAGGGCGATTAGCTCAGGTGGCTAGAGCGCAGCTCTGATAAAGCTGAGGTCCCTGGTTCAAGTCCAGGATCGCCCACCATTTTATTTTGTTTTATAAAAAGTATTTCAAGCTTTCTTTACCTGCACCGAATTTATTATTCGATTTATTTTTATAGGTTAAATAAGGTATATAAGATTAAAAAATATTAATCCTCGCTATTTAAACTAGCCTAAGTGGCATAAAAAATTTGTTATCAAAAGGAAAGGGCTATTCCTATAAATAACAATAAATTCTCGGAGGGTAAAAATTTGTTTAAGGAAACAAAAATCATAAAGTCTATTTTGTGGGGGCAAAGGTTTAGTGGCTTACCAGCGGATCAACTTATACCAGTTAATTTGGGTGCAAGAATACATTCGCTAAGGGTAATTTCAAGGGAAAACCTTATTGAGCAAGCTTTATGTATAAGACCAGATCTGCTCATATTTGAAACTGATACACCAGGCGAAAAAAGCTGGTCTCAATTAATTAATTTTGCTAAATCCAAAGTACAGGATTGTGGATTTATTGCCATTTTAAATGAATTAAGTAATCCAGATTTAATTCGTGATTTAGCAATTGCCCAAGTAGACAGTATTATAAAGCAAGATCGTCTTCACCTTGAAATTCCATATGCAATAAGAGCTTTTCAGAAAAATGAAACCTTTTTAAATTCGCAAGTGGCTAAAATAATTTGTTCCTTTGTTCAAAACCAGCTCTCACACTCTTTAACTGCAAACAATAATGATATTAATGTCTCAGTCAAAGACAGAGGTTTATTAATGAGCTTAACTAATCGTGAATTAGAAGTTTTAGCTTGTTTGACGCAAGGTTTAAATTATAAAGCAATTGCTAAAAGATTATTTGTAAGTGATTCAACGGTTAAAACCCATGTTAATAATATTTTTACAAAGCTAAATGTCAATGACAGAACACAAGCTGTATTATATGGTTTAAAACATGGCATTAATCACATTGCCGCTGATATTTTTCAGAGAATGGAAATTGCTAATGCTGAAACCGAAGAAATTTTCAATAATACAAATAATAATTCTCAGCCAAATAATAATTTATTCTTGCAGTTTTAACTTTTAATAAGCACCTTCTTGTTGCAGCCAAGCCAAACTAGACTTTGCGACTTCAATATCTTGATTGTCTATTTTGCTATCGGAAGTCAAGTCTAGGAATTGCTTATATTTATCACTACATAGTTCTCCCCCAGAGCTACAATCTGCACTAGCTTTATTCCAAATATCAGTAGTGAGTGAAGGAATTCCAGCCATTAATTTGTATTTGTATTCATCTCCAACTGCTAAACCAGCCACTTCTCCAGTCTCAAAAATAAATTGCAAAAGCCCTCCGATTTGCTGACTAACTTTTCCATCAGATGAAGTTGAAAGAGCAATATTCACTAATTTGGAAAATAATTTACGACCTTTATATTTACCAAAATATTTTTCAGCTAAAGCCAAATCATTATCATTAAAACCAGTCAATTCAAATACTCTAGCCTTGCTTTGTGGGTTAGTAGCAATATATTCAATTAAACTTCTTAGCTGATTGTATTCAGTTTCCGAAAGATTTGAAATATTATTAGAAAAAATACGAGCCAAAGTCCTTTTCGTGTCTGGAATTAAGCGAGCTTTAACTGGGCCCCAAACAGCTTGTGGATTGAAAACTGGCTCTGATTTTATATTGGCTTCTCCCGACAAATTAATTGGCGGTGTTTCAATAGTAGGATAAGCTGGCTCAATATATTCAGTTTGATCTTCATAATATTCATCAGTTGATTCAGCATAAGCAATATAAGCTGATTGGTAATAAGCACTCGGTGCTGGATTATAATCTATTGGCATTTTGATCTTAAATTTAAAAGGTAAAGTTGTTTTTATTATAAAAGTTTTAGCAAATCATAAGGAAAGATTTTATCAAAAACTAGAGCATTGGCTAATAATCAATGGTATAGGTTGAAAAAGTCTTTTGAGTTTATTTAATCGAATTATGTCTTTTTGTTAAATGTGGCTAAAATAAAAACTAAATTGCTACCATTATCATAATATTTACACATTCATCAATTAAAATTTAATTTTCATTAATAAATTATGTTCGCTAGAAGTTTTTTCACTCGAAGTCTGAAAGGGGATGTACCAGTACAAATTCCAATTTTGCTATTTGTTTATACAATAATCTTTTTGGTCGTTATCGAAATAGTAATGTTGTTCTTTTTGCAATCGTCTTTGAATACAGCCGCTAGGCAAATTGCTATTTTAGCAGGAAATAATACAAAGTTTCCTTTAACCGAGAATGGACCTGCTTTGCGTTGTCAAGAGGCTGTTCAAAAAGTGGGGGGGGTTTTCCCCGGTTATTCAGCCCGTGTCAGAGATAACTATATTGATGCCGTAGTAAATAAGAATAAAACTGGGCCTTTAAGCGATTTTGATGAGACAGCAGAAGCAGAAAGTGGCAGATTAAGAGAAAGGCTAGTTACACTGGGAGCGGCAAGACCAGCTACTTTTTGGGGAGGCTCTCGAGCTGATGATGTACATGGTGGGAATGCAAGCTTTGGTGGTTGTTATGCTTTAAGAAATCCATCTACTCATCAAATTGTTTTTCATACAGTTGTGCATTGTAGCGGTTGTTGGCCAGTATTTTTAAAAGGATTTCAGAAATTTTCGGGTGATGCTAATAGTGCTTTCGCCTTGACAGCTTGGCTTGAAGGTCGTGGTTCAGCTCCAGCCTCATCTAATGGCATAACAGACAATCTGAATTTAAATAAATCTCTTTTGTCTTCTGGTCCCCGTCCTTTGGTTTGGTGTACAGCTAATGATTGTAATGTAGACCATGGGGGAGATCAAAATGACTTAGTGGCTAGTAATGATATTTGTCGAGATTTTACATCTTCCCCTAGTAGACCTACTGCTAATTCAATTAAAATCGGCAGTAAAGAGGGTAGTTATGCTGTGGATCAAAAAAACAATACAGGTTCAGCTTTTGGAGTAGCTCGCTTGCGTAATTGTGGAGATATTGATCCCTTGATTTTTGTTGGTCTCAGGTATGCTTCAATGGGAAATGATGCTTTCGGGAGAGTATTAAGAAATGGTGGTAGCACTCCAGCTGATTCATCTAGTGCAGACTTTTTGGGGCAAACGGATAATTATATTTTATTTAAACCAGCTTGTAATGGGCAGGCCGTTAAAATGGATAAGGTAGTTGGAGATATTACTAATTTAAATGGTAATTTAGGACCTTGTATTGTCAGGCAGGATTCCTCCCAGAGTGCTAATACTAAACTGGTTTGTCGTACTGATTCTGCTAAAGTGAGACCATGGCTAGGTCCTTATATAGGTGGTGCCGCAACAGCAGTTCAGGAGCATGCTTCTTCTAATACTAATGGTGCATTTCCATTTGACGGGAAAGCAATTGGTACCAATTTAAGCAGTGCCAGTATTTTAGGAAGTTCTGCTGATTTGACAAGCCCTCTGGATAATATAGCCCCTTATCATGCTCTTTGTGATATTTGTAATCCTGGTAGTCCAAAATGCGGAATGTATGGAACTTGTCGTAATGAGAGTAATGTCTGGCCGCAAACGAATGGTGCTAATAAAGATAAGCCAGAAATCAAAAGTGCTCATGTCTTACAGATTTGGACAAATACACCATTTTTTAATTTGCAACCCCAAAAAATACAAATAGAATGCCGCTATCGAAGAGATTGTAATGAAAAGCATTGTTGTTTAGCTGCTATGGAAGAAGGAATATTACAGCCTTATTGTGAGGGGCGGGCGATTTTAGATGGACCTACTAGAACTGGTCTAACCTGTGGTGGTAGACAAAATAGATGGACTTACAAAGGAGTACCTAATTTTCAGGCTACTGATCACACTTCTCAGCATTTGTACAGAGCTGGTGGCTTCCCTCATTGTTCGACCGCTTCGGTTAGGCTTTGGAAAATGCATGCAGGCGAATGTTGTGCTCCAGATGTTGTTTCGGCGGATTTGCCTTGTGGAAATGAATTAGCTCCTCAGGTTCAATTAATGCCACCCAATATGACTTGTGCCTCTGGTTTACGGGAATGTGGTGGTGGTAGTGTAAATTCTCGTTATTGCCCGGGTAAGCCACCTGAACTGGAAGGTAATTGTTTAAAAGAAAATGAAAATTATCCAATTGGTGGCGAAAACCCCGGTGGTCCTGCTGGTATGCCTGGTAGTGATTTAGCGGTTGCTCCAGCCAATGTACCTCGCCCCCCCGATTCATATTGTCTTAATCCTCCAGATGTAACTGCCAAAACTACTCAATGTCCGGGTGGTGGTTTTCAATGCAAGAATAATGTTACAAAGACCAAGACGGTTCAGTCTGGTAATACAAAAACTACGACCACAACAACGGCTCAAAGTTGTGTTTCTTGCAGTCCAACGCCTTTAATTATTCTCTTTGATTTACCCGAGCCAGTTATTAGTGCTATTAAAGCTTGTTTTTCACTGAATCATAATTATAAAAACAATTCATATACTTGGCTAAAAGGGTCTTTGAAACAGGGCTTTATTGTATATGACTTTAATAAAAATGGAATTATTGATAATGGCACTGAATTATTTGGCAATGTTACTAAGGATCGTTATTATGCTAGTGGTTATGCGGCTTTGCATTTTACAATTGATCAAAATAAAGATGGATTGGTAAATGGTGCTGAATTGAAAGATTTATTGATTTGGTTTGATTTAAATGAAGATGGTTATAGTCAGGCTTCGGAATTGAAAAAAGCTACTGATTTGGGAATTATTGAATTAGATGCTGGCTTATATTTGGCACAGAGAGTAAAGAAAAAAATATTTACTAAAGATGGTTCGGCTTTTGCAAGCTCTTATTCAGCAAAAGGTTATAAACTCAAAGATAAAAAGGGCATTATTAAAAAAGGTTATACTTGGGATATTAATTTACAAGGCTCTGAAAATCAAAAATGCCAAAATATCTTAAAGATTAGGCAAGCACAAGTTATTAACACAAAGAAAAGGTCTTAAAAATGAAAAGCAAATTGCAAAATAAAATATTAATTCCAGTTTTTACTCTTTTAGGAATTATAGTTTTGGCTTTAGGTTCATTTTATGAGAAATCCGAAAAAACTAAATCTTTGCTTTCTTATGAAGGAATTTGGCAATATAAAGTTTCGGTCGAAGATTCTAAAATTTTTAATCCAGAAAGATTTTATCCAAAGGCTTACCAAGACGAATTAAAGAAAAAAAATATAAAAACAGAAAAAAGATTTAAATATGGAAATCAGGATTTAAAACTAAAAGATATTTTTTATACGGGTTATTTTCAGTTAAATCCAAAAGAAAGCTTTGAAATAGCTGGAAATTATAATCCAAAGCCATTTGCTCAAAATTTAAGTAAAATAAACTTTGATTTTGAAAAAGCTAAACAAAGCAAAAAATATACTGAATTATTTTGGACAATTGATTTAGCTAAAAGAAAATTTAATTCAGAGCCGAGCTTTTGGGTGGTGAGAGCTTTATATGATAAACAAAAAGATCAAATTTATGGTGCAACAGTTGTTTTAAATTGTGCTAATGGTGAAATTTGTAATGAAACGAATATTGCTCGCTGGACAGCCAAAAGAATTGCAAATGCTAATTTTTATAATCAAAAAAACTATTCTAAAAAAGCTTGGTTATCTGAATTTTTAATGTTATTTGACCGTACTGGAAACTTAAGTAATAAAATTTTATCTGACGAAAATGATGAAAACTCTTTAGAAAGCCAAAATAATTATGCTTCTTTATTAAATAATCCTCATAGCAAAGTCATTTCTTATTCGGCTGTTTTGCCAGCTAAAGCTTATAATAATGCTGGAAATCCGCTTTTAGACGAATTATGCGATCCTAATTTTTGTAATAAAAGAGCTAGTTATTATAAATTTGGTGGTAGTTCTGATATAGCTTCTTGTCAAGCGGCTTTATTGGAAAGAACTGGATTATGCTGTGTTGGTGGGGCAGACGCAAGAACTTGCCAATGTCATTCTGTTAATGATGGAGGAGATATTAATTCATTATGTTGTTGTCAAGCTATTGTAAAGTATAATACAACTGTAACTACTGAAACTAAGAACTTTGATAGCGAGGGTAAGTATATTGACACCACAACAGTAACATATCCGAATCCGCCAGCCACCGAGCCTATGATACGGTCAAGCCAATCAGGTTATTTGAGACCAAACGAAACATCTTCTATCCTTGCAAATCATGCTAATACTCCGATTGCAGTTGGTTTAAGTATTCCTAGAGCAGTATTACCAATGAGTTTAGTACATTCAACAAATGGCAAAAGAATTGTGCCTTGCCCAGTGCCAGATACGGCTGATAACCCAATTTGTACAGATGGAATACCCTATGTGGAATAAAAAAAAACAATGAGAAAAATAAAAAAAGTTATAAAACAATATTGCTAAGCAATGATAAGCAATTAGGATGTTGTTTCTCTCCAAATTCCTACTAATCTTTTCATTTTTGCGTAAGTTCTATTGTCTTTAAATTTGTTTGATATAAGTTAAAATTATTAAAAGTTATAAATAAAGAAATCCATGAAAACACCTAAATTTACTTTAATATTAACTTCTTTGATAACCTTGGCTTTTTTGGCTCAGGATTTTTTATTTGGGCAAACTTATTCAAATTTAATAGATTTTTTGCAAAATATTTCATTTTTAGGTTTAGGTGGTTTTTTGGGTACAGTTTTATTTGGAAACAAGTTTAAGTCAAATCAAAAGGCTGACTTAATCAATCCGCAAAAATTAGCCGAAGAAATTGCCAAAGATGAAAAAAAACAATTGCAAGAAAAAATTAAAACCCTTGAGGCTGCATTAAACAGAGCTTTAAAGTAATAATACTTTATGAATTTCAAGAATTCACACTTAATTCAAGCTGCTAAATTTTTAAGAGTAATTCTTTTAATTATTTTAGTTAGCTTTGCTTGCTCATTCTTTTTATGGTATCAAAAATTATTTCCGCCAAAATTTAAAACTGGTGAAAAAAGTCCAGTTCAAATAATTATCTCCGAAGAAACTAAGATTCCAGATATTCAGTCTACTGAAAGAGAAAAAGAATTAGCTAAGCGAAATATTGTCGAAGCTTTTTTCAATAAACCTAAAATTATTCGTGATAATGCCGTTAATGAAGTTTCTTTGAATAATATTAATTCTTTAATTACTTCACTGGAAGATTTATCAAAAGCTCAAAAAAAAGGTTTTTTATCCAAAGATTCTGTTCTTACTTCCATTCTTTTGTCAGAAGATGAAATTGACTATATTCTCGAAGATAATAATTTACAAAATTTAATTCAAGATATTTCAAAGACAGATATACAAAACTTTGTTACAGAATTGAAAAGTAAAAAGAAAAATCTAAATAGAATTAAAAGCTCTCTGCGTGATTTGAGAAATAAATTAATTAATTTAAGCAAAGAAGAAAAATTATATATTTATGAAAATAAAGTTTATATTTCCTCAACTGAAGAGTGGTTAGAGATAAAACCAATTTTAATTCCTTTAGCAAAAAAGCTTTTGAGCTTAGGTTATTTAGGTTATTTAGACCAAGAAACAATTAAAGTTATTTTACCAAAAGAAAATATTGAATTATCCGATCAACAGCTGAAATTAATCGAAAACATTTTGCAATTAAGCCTAAAACCGAATTTAAAATTACAATTTGACAATTTGAGTGAAAACGAACAAAAAGCTTTGATGGAAATTAAAACTCTTTGGAAAATAGTAAAAGCTGGTTCGGTAATTGTTGAAAAAGATGAAATCTTAACTGACTATAAAGTGCAAATGCTTGAAGATTTGAAATTAAATGAAAGAAAATTAAATTTTGATATTTTCCGAAAAGCTCTTTGGAGTAGTTTATTATTGGTTTTAGGACTTTGTCTTTTTATTCAAGTTGAAAAATATCCATTAAGTTTTCGGCAAATGCTTTTGCTGGGCTTTTTGATGATTGGAGCTTCGGCTTTTATTGGTTTTACCGCTTATAAACAACCAGCTTTAATTCCTTTGGCTGCTATTGCTATGACAGTTGGTTTGTTTTTTAAGCCTTCAATTGGTTTTGCGGCAGGTACTTTATTTGCTATTTTGTGCATGGAAGCTTTAAGTATAAATATAATTGCTTTAATTCCTGCATTTGTGGGTGTTATTGTTGGTACTGTTTTGGGCGAAAAAGCAAATAATCGGGCAGATTTGGCATATGCTGGAATTTGGCTAGCTCTTTCTCAAATGGGCAGTTTTGCATTTTTAAAATTATTAAATTCTAACTCAGAGCATATTTATTTTGATAGTTTTTCTTTGAGTGAATTTTTCTTGCAAGGCTTTGGAGGCTTAATAACTGGACTTTTAGTTTCAAGCATTATGCCTTATCTTGAATCATTTTTTGGAGTAATTACACGATTTAGATTATTAGAGCTTTCTGACCCAAATCAGCCATTATTAAAGCGTTTACACGATGAAGCTCCAGGTACATATGAACATACTTTGGTCGTTGCAGACTTAGCTCAAAATGCCGCTTTAAAAATTGAAGTCGATGATGAATTGGTGAGAGTCGGAATTTTATATCATGATATTGGCAAATTATATAATCCTCAAATATTCATTGAAAATCAGTTTGGAGGAGCAAATCCGCATGAAAACATGACACCCGAACAAAGTGCCAAAGCAATTATTGATCATGTTTCTAAAGGTCTTGAAATAGCTCAAAAATACGGTTTACCCGATACAATTCAAGATTTTATTCCAGCTCATCAAGGTAATTCAAGGGCTGGGCATTTTTACTTAAAGGCTTGTCAGCAAAATCCAGACTTGAAAGATGATTCAGCTTTTCGTTATCCAGGACCTAAGCCTCAATCAAAAGAAACTGGAATTGCAATGCTAGCTGATACAGTGGAAGCAACAATCAGAAGCCTAAAAACCACAGATAAAAACTTAGTAAAAGAAACAATTAAAAACCTTATTAATTCACGAGTTCAAGATAATCAATTAAATGAATCAAACCTCAATCAAGTAGATTTAAATTCAATTGCTGAGTCATTTTATGAAAGCTGGAAAAATAAAAACCATGAAAGAGTGCGTTATATAAGTGATTTAAAAAGAAATTAAGTTTTTGTACTGGTATTCACAGGAAAATTTGCTATATAATACTGAAAATTTTAAAATAAACTTCGAATATTAAATCATCAGAAAATTGTTTAAAAAAATCTTAATTGCAAACCGTAGCGAAATTGCTCTGCGAATAATTAGAGCTTGTAATGATTTAGGTATAAATACTGTTTTGGTTTATTCAAAAGCTGATGAAGATTCTTTACCCGTAAATTTAGCTGATGAAAGTTTTTGTATTGGTCCAGCCCAAGCCTCTCAAAGTTATTTAAATATTCCAGCAATTATGAATGTAGCCTTACTTACTGGTAGTGAAGCTATTCATCCAGGTTATGGTTTTTTATCAGAGAATGCTCATTTTGCAGAAATTTGCCTTGAACATAAAATTAAATTTATTGGCCCAGCTCCAGATTCAATAAGGCAAATGGGAGATAAAGCGACAGCCAGAGAAACTGTCAAAAAAATTGGTGTCCCGACTGTACCGGGTTCTGAAGGTTTAATTAATGATCATTCTGAAGCTTTATCTTTGGCAAAAGAAATTGGTTTTCCAGTATTAATTAAAGCAACGGCTGGTGGTGGTGGCAGAGGAATGCGTATTGTAAATTCAGAATCAGAATTAGAAAATTGTTTAATTTCAGCCAGCCAAGAAGCCCAAGCCGCTTTTGGAAATGCTGGAGTTTATCTTGAAAAATATATTGTAAATATGAGGCATATTGAATTTCAGATTTTTGGTGATAGTTATGGAAATTTAGTGCATTTAGGCGAAAGAGACTGTTCTATTCAGAGAAGACATCAAAAATTAATTGAAGAAGCTTTAAGTCCAGCTTTAGACGAAAAACTAAGAAAAGAAATGGGGCAAGCGGCTGTTTCAATCGCAAAAGCAATTAATTATGAAGGAGCTGGCACTATTGAATTTATTTTGGATGTAGACACTAAAAAGTTTTACTTCATGGAAATGAATACCCGCATTCAGGTTGAACATCCAGTTACCGAAACTATTACTGGCTTAGATTTACTGGTTGAACAAATAAAAGTGGCGTCTGGGGAAAAACTGTCATTTAAACAAGAAGAAATTAAATTTAAAGGTCATGTAATTGAATTTAGAATTAATGCTGAAGACCCAGAAGCTAATTTTAGACCATCACCCGGTTTAATCGGAGAATATATTAGCCCCGGTGGAATTGGTATTAGATTAGACTCTCATTGTTATGGTGGGTATAAAATGCCTTCTTTTTATGATTCTTTGTTGGGTAAATTAATTGTTAGTGGTTCAACCAGACAAGAAGCAATTAATAGAGCAAAGAGAGCTTTAAGTGAATTTGGCATTGAAGGAGTAAAAACCACAATACCGCTACATTTGCAAATTTTGGAAGATAGTATTTTTAATACTGGTAATATAACCACCAAATACCTTGAAGACTTCATTAAAAGGCAAAGCAATAATTCTTAAACTTTAATAAACAATGACAATCAAAAAAAGTCTTTTAATCATTGCAAAATTGCTTTTGTCAGTTTTTTGTTTATCTTATTTGATTAATAAATTTGGACATGAAATAAAATTAATTGCTTTTGATAAATTAAATTATATTTTTTTATTATTATCTTTAATGGTTTTTGCTATTTCTCAGCTTATTGCGGTTTGGCGTTGGTATATTTGTTATTTTCATTTGTCGCCTCGGGAAGCGGCTAATTATAAAAGAATCTTTAAAAAAGTTTATTGGATAGGTCTTTTTAGCAATAATTTTTTGCCAGCTTCTTTTGGCGGAGACTTGGTGAGAGCTTATATTTTAAAATCTTTGATCAAGTCGGCTAATTGGTCTTATTGCTTGGTTTCAGTTTTTGTTGATCGTGCTTTTGGTTTATTAGTATTAGCTTTGCTTGGTTTGGTAGTTAGCATTTATATTAAGGTTTTGGGTCTAGGACTTGGACATAATTGGACTAATATTTTTATTTTAATTTTTGCTTCAATTTTACTGGGAGCAATTATATTTTATTATTTAATCATTCAAGCTAAGAAATTTATATATATAGGAAAAAAATGGTTTAAATGGCTGAATGGCAGGAAAATACGCAAAATAGTAAATAGTTTACAGCTAGTTTTTATTAATAAAATTCTTTTGTTTAAGCTTTTTCTTAGTTCGGTTTTGATTCAAATTTTGGTTGTTTTATCAATTTATTTAGCCTCTCTGGGACTTAATATGAAAATTTCAAAGGCTTTATTATTTTTATTGAATCCAGCTTCAACCTTAGGTAGCTTAATAGTTCCTAGTTTAAATGGGCTTGGAGTGCGGGAAGGAATTTATGTTTATTTGTTTAAAGCTTTTAATAGTTCTGGTGGTGAGGCAATTATTTTGTCAGCTTTTTGCTTTATCACTATGCTTTTAATTAGTTTGCCTGGAAGCATATTCTTTTTGCAAAATAAAAATAAAAAGTCATGGAAAGCGAAATACGGGGAAAATAGTAAATAAATACTTTAATTATTCAAAATTTAATTTGTTTTATTTATTGCTCAAATTTATTGGTTTAGCTCAGTTAATAAGCATTGGTCTTTCATTTTTGCCTTGTGCTTCTTTTTTCAACTTTTTAGGTATTGGTCTTTCGGCAGAGCTTTTAAAAAGAAAATACTTTAAAGTTTATCAAAAGCGTATTTCTCAAAGTCAGCAAAATATTTATTTAATTTTATCTTCAATAATTAGTGCTTTGATTAATGCAACTATTTCAACGACTTTATTTATAATTCATTTTGGTGGCTCTTTGCCTGATGAGTGGCTTAAAATCGACTTTTATCATGATGTTTTTTTAAAGTCTCATTTGCAGATTTTTTTCTTTAATTTTGCGGTGGCTTTATTATTTGCTTATTTAGGAGGTTTTTTGACTTTCCGCCTAGGTTATGGTCAAAGCCCCATTTTAGATGATTATTTTTTTCTTAAACATTTAACCGACCGAGAACTCAATGAAATTGTTGAAGAAGAAAGCTAAAATTAAATACGCCCATAAGTGTGCAATCCGCCCAAATCAAACTGATTAATACCCAAATAAGTCATATAAATTGCAATAATTCCTAATAGTGAAAGCCAAGCTAGAGTTTTGGGCGAAGCTTTGCCACTAACTTTAAAATGTAAATAAGCGGCATAACAAAACCAAGTCATTAATGCCAAATTTTCTTTTGGATCCCATTGCCATAAATTTCCCCAAGCATGATTAGCCCACAAAGCTCCAGTTACAATTCCAAAAGTTAAAAGCGGAAATCCAAAGGCAATACATTTATAAATTGCTTCACTGTAAAATTCACTTGGTTTGAATAAATAAAGAGCGGCAATAAAGCCAGCCACCATAAAAAAAGCATATGAAATTAATAAAGCTGGCACATGAATTGAACGCCAATAACTATTTAAAGCTGGAATTAAAGGAATAGCTTCTTTTTGCGAAGACGGAAGCCACAAAGCATAAGCCAAAACTGCAATTATCAGCAAGCAGCTCGACCAATCTAAAAAATACCATTTGTTTTTGCTAATAAAAAATAAACTAATTAAACCGACTGAAAGAGAGAATATAAGTAATGATTCATATAAATTTGAACAAGGAAAACGCTCTAAAATAATTCCTCGTAAAACTAAGCTAATCAATAAGCCAAAACTAATTAAAGAAAAAATAATAATTTGACTAATTGAATTTATTTGATTGTTTTTTTGAGGCAAAAATGTTTTCAAACAAAAAAGCCCAAAGCCAATTAAAGCTGACACCAAGGCAAAACCTAAACTCCAAAATTCATAATTTTTTAACATTTTAATTTAACTTTTTCAATTTACTTATTGCTCTAAATCGCAGATTAACATAATTTAGGCTTTATCGCAAAAAGTGAAAAAATAATTATTTACCAATATCAGTACGATTTTGTTTGCCAGCGAAGTCAATTTTATTAACCGCTTTATAAGCTGACTGAATAGCTGTTTTGAGATTGCCAGCCAAAGCTGTTACCGATAAAACCCGACCGCCAGCAGTAATTAAATTACGGTTTTTATCTAGCTTAGTTCCAGCCTGAAATAAAATAACTTTGGCTTCTTCATGGTCAATATCACCTGATGAGTCTAATAATTGAGAATTTTCACCCAAAGCTAAACCAACTTTAAAGCGAATTGGCATTCCATCAGCTACTTTTTCTGGATAACCTTCACTAGACATAATTACACAAATAGCCGCTCCTAATCCACTTGTTTCTGCACTGGGCAAAACACCTTTAAAATAACCTAAATCCCCTTCAGAAGCCTGCCAAATCACTTCAAATAAATCACATTCCAGCAAAGGTAAAACGACTTGTGTTTCAGGGTCTCCCAGCCTGCTATTAAATTCAATAACAAAAGGTTCTTCCTTTTCATTAATCATTAAGCCTAAATACAAAAAGCCTTTATATGGTTTGCCTTCCTCTTTCATCCCTTTTAAGGTTGGTTTTAAGATTTGCTCTTCTACTTTTTTTAAAATTTCGGGTGTCATTAATGGATTTGGCGAAACCGCTCCCATCCCACCAGTATTTGGCCCTTTGTCATTATCTAATAATCTTTTATAATCTTTGGCCGTTGGCAACAGAGCATAATTTTCTCCATCACAAATTGCAAAAACAGAGGCCTCAAAGCCAGTTAAAAAATCTTCAACAATTACTAATTTGCCAGCTTCCCCAAATTTACCATCAAAACAATCATTAATGGCTCTAATTGCTGAATCATAAGTATTTGCAACGGTTACTCCTTTTCCTTTGGCCAAGCCATCAGCTTTAATAACAATCGGTAATTTCCGTGAATAAGAATAAGCAATGGCATGTTCACTTCGGTCAAAAGCGGCATATTTAGCGGAAGGAATTGCTCTTCTTAGCATAAATTCTTTGGCAAAATATTTAGACCATTCTAGCTTTGCGGCGTCTTTGGTTGGGCCAAATATTTTCAAGCCTCTTTCGGTAAAATAATCCACAATTCCATTAGCCAAAGGTTCATCTGGACCAATAATAGTTAAATCAATTTTATTTTGGCGAGCAAAATCAGCTAAACCGCTAAAGTCATTAACTTCAATGGGTGAACATTGTGCAATTTGTGATATGCCAGGATTACCGGGGCAACAAAAAACTTGTTCAACATGTTCACTCAAAGAAATTGACAAAGCTAAAGCATGCTCTCTTCCACCGCTACCAATAATCAATACTCTCATTTTTATTTATTTACAAAAGACAAGGAAATTATAATTAAAATCCCTAAATATAAAACCCAAATTTTTCTCTTCTATCTAAGATAACATAAACTAATTAATTAAAAAATTTTTATCTAATATTGAATTTAACTGAATTTGAGATTTCTGATTATGTAAGCTTTTAATATGCTTTGGGAAGATCTATAAACTAAGTTTTTAAAACCTCTGGCTTTCGCCGACCCCTGAAAAGGGGGGTTCTTAAAGGGGGAAGACTAATAGCCCACTTTCAGGGGGTTGGGGGTTAAGAGACTTTATAGAGATGCCCTTTTTTATAATATAACTTTTTAAAATTAGGCTTGGATATTATTATGAAAGGACTTTTAACATTTGGAACGGGCATTGCCGCTGCTTTGGCAACTATTGATTTTATCGATCGAAAAACCGTTGAACACGGCTTACCTTTGGCATCAAAAACTTGCAAAGACATTAAGCCATTAATTAAAGATTGGTTTTCATTAAATACACAGATATTTTGGCTAAGAACTACTCAAACCTTAAATAGTGAAGGTAAATTAAGCGAGGCTGGCGAACAGCAAGTAGCTCAGATAGAAGAGCAAAAAGCAGCAGTTGAACAAAAACTTGAAAGCAGGGTCAAGATTTGTGTTGCTGATAACAAAGAAAAAGGTTTAGCTGGTGCTTTGGGTGGTTTATTAGCTTCGCCAACTTTTATTTTATCTAAATTATCTTCACCACTAGTTGCTACTATGCCAGTTTTTGCTTCGAGTTTACTGCTTATTGCGACTATGACTTTATTTATCAAATTTCTGGGTGAAACTTTGTCAGCTTCTTATGCTCTGGGTCATAAAGAAGTTAATGTTTCACCTAATCAAGACCCTAATAATAATACGCTTACTTCCACTTTAAGAGAGGCTGGTATTAATTTGGGTCCAGATTATATTGCTATTACTTCTGTTCAGGATTTACAAGAAGATCTCAAAGGAATTGGTGCAAAATTAGCACTTAATTCGGTTGTTGGTGGTCTTGAAGTAGCTAAAGATTTACCATTTATGGGAGGACTAGCTTCTTGGATGCAGAACCGAGCCAAAGATGTTGCTAATTTATCTTTTCAAATATCTGGTAGTAATTTCACTGCCTAAAAAAGTTTATTAAATATTCTTGGGCTTTTCAGTTATATTTAAAACTAATACCGTTTTAGTATTAATTACTTATGCTAAAAATTTCCTCTCAAGAAGAGTTTGGTTTAAGGCTTTTGGTGCAAATGGCTAGAGCTGAAAATCAAGAAATTAGTTTATCCGAATTAGCAGAAAAAGAAGGTATTTCGCTAACATATGTTCGGAAAATATTTGGAATATTAAGGCATGGTGGTTTAGTTCAAGCTTCTAAAGGTTTTCAGGGCGGTTATTCTTTAATAAAACCAGCCAAACAAATAAATTTAAAAGAAGTATTTGATGCTTTGAAAAACCCAGAAATAGGCTTTGACTGCTCGTATTTTTCAGGAAACTTAAGCATTTGTGCAAATCATGGTGATTGTGCTGTTCGTCCTTTAATTTCGCTTTTAAATTCTAAAATAAATGACTTTTTGAGCAATATTAATTTATCTCAATTAGTTAAAGAAGAAAGAGAAGTTATGTTTCATTTAGCCACAAAAGTTTAATTATGCTTTTCGCAAAACGGCTTGATCAAAAACTTTTCCTTGCAAATTAATAGCCTCTAAGATCATTTGATTTTGATTGCCCGAAATGCGTAAATAATGATTACAACTATTGATTGCTTGCCTGTCAAAATAAACCTTCTCTTCAAATTTATGTAGCCAAGCACTTCCACCACCAGAAACAATAAATCTACAATTACCAGCTTCGGGGACAATTCCAATTCTTTCGTATAAATGATTATGTCCACTTAAACACAAGTCAAAATTATATTTTTTCAAACTGGGACAAAGAGTTTTAATTATATGATTATTATTTTTATGCACTGAGCCAGAACAATAAGGCGAATGATGAACTAAAACAATTTTCCATTTAGCTTTAGACTTTTGGGCAGATAAATTAAACCAATTCATTTGCTGTGCATTGAGATCATTGCTATTTAAAGCCCAAAATTGAGCTGATCCAGAGCTAAAAGTATAATAATCTGGAATATCAAAATACTCTTTTATATATTTTCCTTTTAATTCATGGTCATCATGATTGCCTAAAATCGGATAAAAACGATGTCCTTTTTCAATTAATGGAGTAAAAGGCTTAATAAAATTAGGTTCAATCAAATTCGCTTTGGCTGATGGATAAATAATATCGCCTAATAAAATAATGCTAGGGAAATATTGTGGCGAATTCAAAGCCATTAATTTAACTAATTCATATTCAGTTGGCCAGCCAGTTCCCATATCTCCCAGAGCCAAAAAACCAAAATAATTAGAATTTTGATCACGAGAATTAAGCCATTTATTTTTATCTGGAATTTTTAAATTAAAAGGTTGATTTTCGGCTTTTGAAGGTGTAAAAGAAGAAAAACTTGTTTTAGCAATCAAAGATAAAGTGACTAAAGATAAAAAACTTTTTATAAAATCTCTTCTATTCATTATTTGATTTATTAAAAATTTAGGGCATATTAGAATTATGAATTCATTGCTTCAAAGAGAACCACTTAGAATATTATCAAAAATCATTCAATTATTCTCTCTTACCAAAAATTTAAATAGAGAACAATGGAATATTGTCTATAAAGACTTGTGGAGTGTTATTACTAAAGATATTTCTCTTTTATTGAATCATGCACCACTAGTCCAAATCTGGCAAATAGAAAGGTCTAATGGCTTTTGCTCACTTCTTGCAACTTCTATTCAAGTGATTGGTAATCTCGAGATACCAGATCGTTCTGTTTTATCGCATAAAGGTTCGGTTTTTGATATTGATGATAATTATTTTTTATATATAGAATTGCCTTTTAATGACTTAATGGAAGAGCAAAAAATGCTTTTGTGTTCAATTGTTGAGCATTTAAAAATTTCGCAAGAATGGAGACTATCTTTAGAAAAAGGTTTTGAAGTACAAAAAAGATTAGACCTTTTACACAAAATAACTGTCTCAATTCGTGGCACTTTAGATTTGTCTGAGGTTTTGACTAGTACAGCCAGAGATTTAGGTGAAAGTTTAAAAGTTAGTCGTTGCTTTATTCGTCGTTATGATCCCAATATACCCGGTAAAGTTTTGGCAACTGAACAAGAGTATACAGCCACTGGTTTAATCAAAGCTTCGGATACAATTTTTGACTTTGAAACTGATTGGATGAAAGCTTTAAGCAAAAAAGCCGAAATGTCTATTAATAATAATGCTGAAAATAATTTAGACTCTGATATTTTATATATTGCTGATGCCGAAAAAGTTGAAGACCCAGAAGGCTGGTTAATACCCATGGCTCAAGCTATTGGCTTAAAAACATTTTTGGGAGTTCCTTTGATTTATGAAGGCATGGTGGTTGGTAGTTTATGCTTTCATCAGGCTGAAATGGTTAGGCGATTTGAAAATCAGGAAATTGAATTCATTAAACAAGTTGCTGATGAAGCTAGTGTCGCCATTATGCACGCTGAAATGTACAAACACATTAAACAACAGGCCAAAACCGACAGCATGACTGGCTTAAATAATAAAGCTTCTTTCCATGAATTATTACAAAATGAAATTGAAAGATCTAAACGGTCTCAATCTAGTTTATCGGTAATGATGATTGATTTAGACTTTTTAAAAAAAGCGAATGATACTTATGGACATTTAATTGGCGATGAAATGATTAAGCTTTTGGGTACTAAATTAAAACAAATCTTAAGGCAAGTTGATATTGCCGCTCGTTTTGGTGGAGATGAATTTGGGGCAATTTTACCAGATACGCCCATAAGTGGAGCTAGACAATTAGCCAATCGATTAGCCGAAGAAATTAAAGCTACCAAACATCCAATTGCGGGTCATTTAAGTGCTAGCGTGGGGGTTTCGGGTTCACCTTTTAATGAATTAGAAAAAGATCTTTTAATTGAAGAAGCCGATAAAGCTTTATATTTAGCCAAAAAAAGAGGAAAAGGACAAGCAGCTTCTGCTGATGAAGAAGATTTACAAGGTAAAACCGTTGAAGATTTAATTGATGATTTGAAGAAATAATTTAATGTGAGTTCGATGAAAAGAAAATCTGAAAATGCTGATTGAAGCGAAACTTTGAAGCAATCACAATTGAAAGTCTCTCGCTAAAGAATTTTGTCTTTTCACCCCCAACCCCCTGAAAGTGGGCTA
>CANLFK010000015.1 GCA_947489925.1 Candidatus Caenarcanales bacterium | reverse complement strand
ATGGCTACTGCTTTTGCTCCTAATCTCACTGCTAGTAATAGTTTTACTGAATCTAATATGACTTTAAGCGGTAATTTAATTAATCTTGATTCGGTTAATCTCATAGCTAATGGTATTTCTAATATTACTCAATCTGCGGGCTCTTCTCTTTTAGCAAATGATTTAATTCTAAGTATTAATAGTGGAGACGCTTCTCTGCTTCAGACAACTAATGATATTAATAATATAACACTTACTATTAATTCTGTCGGTGCTTCTTTTCAATTAGCTGATTTGGACAATGTAAATGTAATTTCTATAATTGGTGAATCAAATATAATTAGTGGGGATACATTAGGCATAACTGCAAATACTGATATTACGGGTCTATCAGCATTTTCTACTAGTGGAGGTAATTTATTATTTAGGGCTGATAATGACTTTGATGGAATTGGTAGTATTAATAATGGTAATTTAACTGGACTATCTTTGAGTGTAGTCAATGGTAATATTACACTTCAATCAGCTGGCTTGAGTTTAAGCAATTCAATTACAACTACTGGTTCTGTCAATTTAACGGCTACTGATAATTCTAATATTAGCCAATCTAGCTCAATTAATGCTGAAAATATAAATGTGATAGTTGGGAGTGGTAATGCAGACTTAACTAATATAAATAATAATACCGTAAACTTCTCGGCTAATTCTTCTGCTGGTGGGAATATTAATTATACTGATGCTGATTCTTTTAATGTTACTGCTGCAAATATTGGCAGTGGCAATTTAAGTTTAATTACTAATGGTGCTGGTAATATAACTCAGACTGGTGATTTAACTGGAAATACTTTATCAATAAGTACTAATAGTGGTAATGCTAATTTGGATAATACTGACTTTATTAATTTAAGTATTAATTCTAGTTCTGGAAATATTTTATATAATGATAAAGACGGAATTATCTTAAATACTTCTAATCTAGGAAGCGGTCAATTAACTGTTAATTCTTTTGCTGGAGCAGGTCTTACTGCTGACAATTCAGTTCTTGAAAATAATACTGATATATTGGGTAATATACAAGCGGCAAATATTAATTTAAATGTGAATTCAGGCAATTTAAATTTAAATACTAGTAGTTTACAAGCAAATAATAATTTAATAATTAATGTTTCAAACGGTAATATTATCGCAAATACATATACAGCTTTTCCTCAATTGAGCTCACCAAACCTTCAAATTACGGCTAGTGGTTTAATTGGTGGAGCTAATTCTCCGCTAGGAATTAATAAACTTATTTTATCTTCAATTAGTTATATAAATGAAGTCGGAGGTCTTGGTTTATTTGACTATGAAACTTTATTAGGTTTGATGACTGATTCGTCTAATAATTTTCTACTTTATCCTCTCTTTACCCCTCATAATGCTGTCTTGGTCGGTCTTAATACTTTCTTTGCCACTCCTATCACTGGAATAAATGGCTTATCATTTGAAACTGAAAGAAGAATTGGAAATACTTTAATGAATATAAATACTTCGGAAGAGACTTATAGATTTGAAACTTATAGATTTGAAGAAATTAAATGCGGTGAAATGTTGGGGGGGGCTGGTCTTGTAATTAATGTGAGTTCGATGAAAAGAAAATCTGAAAATGCTGATTGAATAAAGGCTTTTTAAAGTAAATAATCTTTTTATTTAATATTATTTTATTATTTTCGGATTCTTTATATCTTTTTCAGCTTGGAGCTTTTTTGAACTTTATCAATTTCTTTGGCTATTTCTTCGCTAAATTCTGAATTTATATTTTTTAAGTTGATTTGCATATTTTGAGCTTTATTTATTTGATTTATTTTTAAATATAAAAGTGCTAAACGCCTCATAGATTGGCTATCGTCTGGACTTTTTCTTAATTCTTCTTCATAATCTTCAATTTGGCTAGCATAATAATTATTATCTTTTTTGATAATCACTGCCCCGCTTTTATCAATATTATTATCAACTGTTTCATTTACAGTATTATTAAAAATATTTTCAGTAATAATTATTGGCGGCTTAAATTCTTTTATTTTTAAAGTTGAAAGGTTTTTATCTTCTGATTCATTACTTTCAATAAAATTATCTTCATCATCCTGATTTTCACCACTTGTTTCATCTGATTTAATATTTACTTCATTCCAAAAAGTACTTCGAGGTAATTCTTTATTTAAATCAAAGCCTAAACCTTTACGATAAACAGCTAAAGCCTCTTTCTTGCGACCCATTGCCTGATAAGCCAAAGCCAAACTGAAATAAGCCTCAATCAGAGCGGGATTCAATTCTAAAGCTCTCAAAAAATATTCTGTTGCTAATTCATAATAACCTTCCCCAATATAAGCTGCTCCCAAACCAAAATGAATACCAGGATTATTATTATTTCCTTCTAAAGCTTTTTTGTATTTATTAATAGCTATAGCATAATTGCCAGCGGTATATTCGTTTTGAGCTGATTGAATTAGCTTAGCAATATTAGCATTCACGGCTGTCGAAGTAGCTTTGCATCTTAATTGAAAACCGAATAATAATACTATAAATATTAAGCAAAAAAATGATCGCATTATTAATAAAATGAAATTTTGAAATTAAAAAAGACTTGTTTCAATTATATACAAATAAACTTATATCCAAAGTATTTATTCTGAAAGTCCGCTAAGCCCAAAAGCTTCATGAATTACTTGTACAGCTTCTTCTCCTTGTTTTTCATCAACAATACAACTTATTCTTATTTCACTGGTTGAAATCATTTGAATGTTAATACCTTTTTGTCCTAAAGACTTAAACATTTTGGCGGCAATACCTGGTTGATCAATCATGCCAGCTCCAACAATGGAAACCTTTACCACATTTAAATCTAAACTTGTTCTCTTTGCTCCTACTAGCTTTGCGATACGGTCAATTTCGATTTTGGCTAATTCAGCAGAATCTCGTTTAACTGTAAAATCAAGCTCTGCATGACCATCATTACTAACGCATTGCACTATTACATCAACCGAAATACCATTTTCAGAAAGTTCACCAAATATTTTAGCGGCAATACCTGGTTCATCGGGCACTCCAATAATTGATAAACGGGCTTGTTTTTTGTCGATAGCGACTCCTCTAACGGCTTTTTGTCCTTCAATCACTTTAATTTCCTTCCTTTCTATTGTGTTTATATTAATATTATCTGAAACCAAAGTTCCCAAATTATCGGGTTGCCAACTGCTTCTAACCCGCAAAGGCATATGAAAAAATTTGGCTGTTTCAACTGAACGAGGATGTAAAACCTGAGCTCCCAAACTTGCTAGTTCTAGCATTTCATCATAAGAAATATTTTTGAGAGAGCTAGTTTTCTTGACAATTCTGGGATCTGAAGTATGAACTGCATCTACATCAGTATAAATATCACAACGATCTGCTCCTAATGAAACTGCTAAAGCCACAGCGGTTGTATCAGACCCACCACGCCCCAAAGTGAAAATCTCATTATTATCATCAAAGCCCTGAAAACCAGCCACCACCACAATATTATCTTCGTCTAATAATTTACTAATTCTGGCTGTTTCAATTTCTTTAATTCTTGCTTTAGTATGTACTGACTCTGTTTTAATGCCAGCTTGCCAACCAGTTAATGACTGAGCTTTTTCATTAATTTTATTTAAAGCCATTGCTAAAAGAGAAATACTGACTTGTTCACCAGTACTTAAAAGCATATCTTGCTCACGAGCAGCGGGTTTAGAATTAATTTGCTCCATTAAGTCAATTAAATCATCAGTTGTATCTCCCATAGCAGAAACTACGACAACTAAATTACAATTTTCATTATGTTTAGTTTTTTTGCAAATTTCAGCAACAGCTTTTATTCTCTCAGCAGAAGCCAAGGAACTGCCACCAAATTTCTGAACTATAATTTTTTTCATTAACAAAAATAATTGGAATAAAACTTAAAACCAAATCTAAGACCTTAGAATTTTAACTTATTATAAAATTTTTTATTCATAATAATATAAGTTAAAAATAAAATAAAAAATAATTTATGCTTGTTTTAGGAATTGAGAGTAGCTGTGATGAAACTAGTGTGGCAATTGTCGAGAATGGACATAAAATAATTAGCGAATTGACTCATTCACAAATTGCTACGCATCAGGTTTATGGCGGAGTAGTACCAGAAATTGCCGCTAGAGAGCATGTTTTACATATTGATCATTTAATTTGGTCTTGTTTGAAAAATGCCAACTTAAACTGGTCAGATATAAATAGAATTGCCGTCGTAAATGGACCGGGGCTGGTAAGTAGCTTATTGGTTGGTATTAATGCCGCTAAAACTTTAAGTTGGGCTTTAAATATTGAATTAGTCAGTATTAATCATTTAAAAGCTCATATTTGTGCCAATAATTTAAATAAAAACCCCAAAGACTTTTTGCAAGAATCATTTATTTGTTTATTGGCTTCTGGTGGACATACTCAGATTTTGCAAATTAATAATTATCAAGATATAAAAATTTTGGGTCAAACAATTGATGATTCAGCTGGTGAAGCCTTTGATAAAGTTGCCCGTATGCTTAATTTGCCTTATCCTGGAGGACCACATATTGAAACCTTAGCTAAAACTGGAAATAAAACAATTTTTAAGTTACCCAGAGCCAAGGTTGGCGAATTTGATTTTAGCTTTAGTGGTTTGAAAACAGCTGTTTTGCGTTTAATTGAAAAGACTGGGCTTGAAAATTTGAATAAAGCGGATTTGGCTGCCAGTTTTCAGGAAGCAGTTTGTCATGAATTAGCTGATAAATTAATTAAAGCCAGTCTTAAAAATAATTGTTTTGATATTGTCATTGCGGGAGGTGTTTCGGCTAATCAAAGACTAAGAGAGCTAATTTCTGAAAAAGCAAATGAATTAAATATTGGGCAAAAAATAAATATTAAAGCTCCATTTTTAAATTATTGTACCGATAATGGAGCTATGGTTGCGGCGGCTGGCTATTTATGCCCCGAAAGTTTTGGGCTAGATTTTGGAGTTTATTCACGGGCAAAATAAAAGCTTATTCAATGTGAAAAAATGTTTCAAGATGAAAAGAATAGCGGCTTTGAGAGAGAAAATATTCACGATTTAAAAGACTTTTACTTTTAGATTATTTAATTTCTTTTTCGAGCATTGCCTCTCTTAAACCATTGGCGGCAGTAGTGAATAAAGCAATTGAAGAATTACGAGAAACGGTTTGTAGCCAAAACTGTAAATTAAAAGTAAAACTTAAACTTAAAATCAAAAGCGAAACAAGTGTTCCATTAAGCATTAAATGAGAGAAATCAAATCTTTTAGTCTTTAAAGAGCTTGAATTATTAGTTAAAGTAATTGAATTATCAGAAAAAATATTTTTAATTAAACTGAAATAGTAAAAAGCCCCAATAATGCTGGTAAACAAAATTACAATAGTCATAATTAAACTTAAAAAACTTAAAATCGGTAATTGAATTTGGCTTTCCGTTAAAGTTAAACTCGGTATTAAGTATTTTAAGCCGACTGATAAAGACGACTGCAATAATATAATTTTGGCAATTAATAAACTAGGTAAAATAGCCGCCAAATTAGCCAAGCAAAAAGTCATTAATAAGCCTAATTTTGGATTTAACTTAAATAAGCCTTTCAAAGCTTCAAAAGAATCAGAATTAACTGAAGAATTATTTTCCTGATGCCAATTATCAAGTTTAATTAAAGCCACAAAAAAGACCAAATTAACCACAATATAAGCACTCAAATAAAATAAAGCTCTCTCTAAATGTATATCTGAGACCAAGCAAACCGCTGTTATAATATAGCCCATTTGAGCCATTGATGAATAAGCCATTAATCTTTTGAGAGACCTTTTGGCTGGTGAAAGTGAAAATTGTCTTAAACCAATCAAATTACCGTATAACATTGACAAAATCGCCATGAGAGCTAATAAACAAGCAAAAATCACTGTAAAAACATAATGAAAAGAAAAAATAGTAAAAAATATACGACACATAATTCCAAAAGCCGCAATTTTCGAAATAGTAGCCATTAAAGCGGTTACTGGTAATGGAGCACCTTCATAAACATCTGGAGACCAAAGCTGGAAAGGAGACAAACTTAATTTGAAGCCAAAAGCCACCACCACAAAAAATAAAGCCAAGGAAAATAAAATAAAAGGAAAAGTCTTTAAAAGTTCCAGATTATTGAAATTCTTGATGAAGTCTGGATAAGTGGAAAATAAAGTATTACCTTGAGCTATCCCAAAAATAATTGAAAAACCAAATAATAAAATAGCTGAAGCAATACCGCCATTTAGTAAATATTTAATGCCAGCTTCCGAGCTGAGAGAGTTATTTTTAGCAATTGAAATTAAAGCAATAGCCGATAAACTAATTAATTCAAGCGAAACAAAAGTCAAAATTAAATCATTGGCACTAACTAAAAAACAAGCTCCCAAAGACATGGTTAAAGCCAAAAATTGAAATTCACCTTTAGCAATAATTTCACGGTTTTTAAGCGAAATGCCAGCCACCAAATTAAAACTTAAAATTGTTAATAAAATTAAGCCTTTCAGCAAAACCGAAAATGAATCTAGGACAAAAGTGCCTTTAAATAAATAAACTTGCTCATCAGATGAAAGAACTGAATAAACTACAATATTATAAATAAAAGCCAAAACCAAAACTGGAATATTGTAAATCCAAGCTTTTGAGGCTTGTTTGCCCGAAATACTACAGACTAAAGCAATTATAGCCGCCAAAAGCAAGCAAAGCTCTGGGATTAAAGGGGCAATTACACTTTTATTTAAAAATAATTCAAAGGATTTCAAAACTATTATTTTATTTTTTTAACTATGCTGATAGGATTTTAAGCTCTCTGGCTTAATTTTGCCAATTAAAATGATTTTAAAAAAAACTAATTCTCAAATCTGTATTCTCAAATCAAATTTTGCTAATTTGTACAGCGTTTATAATGCTTTGCTTTCTTTGGGCTTTGAAGCGATTATAAGCGACAACTCAAAAGATATTCAAAATAGCGACATTTTAATTTTTCCGGGCGTTGGATCTTTTGCACCAGTCAAAAAAGAAATTGACGAAAAAGGACTTAGCTCATTAATTCAAGCCGAAATTCAAAAAGGCAAATTGTTTTTGGGTATTTGTTTGGGTATGCAAATTTTATTTGAAAAAAGTTCCGAAGGCTTAGGCGTTGAAGGTTTGGGCATTTTTAAAGGAGAAGTTTTACCTTTAGATCCACAAAAAGTTTCTCGTATTCCTCATATTGGCTGGAATGAATTAAATATTCAAAATAATTTTAAGTCTCATTCAATCTTTAATTCAACCGAAAATCCAGCCCAAGTTTATTTTGTACATTCTTATTTTTGCTCTCCGCTTGATGAAAAACAAATTGTGGCAACAACTGAAGCTGGCATCAATTATCAAATACCCGTTATGGTGAATAAAGATAATGTTTATGGTATGCAATTTCACCCCGAAAGAAGCGGCAAAACTGGCTTATTAATGCTGAAAAACTTCTTAAATTTGATTGAATAATTAATTCTTTTTATAGTAATGACATTAGAGGCGGTTTTGCTGATATTTCTTTTATTATTTATCCATTAAGTTTTGAAATATCTGTGATTTGGTTGGCAGAATTGCATAATCACAAATTGACATAAAATGCTTATCTGTTAAGCTATCGCCCATACCCCAAATAATACTTTCGCCATATTCAATTTTTATTTTATTAATTATATATTTTACGGCATGAACTTTATTTAAAAAATTAGGTATAACTGACAAATTATTATCATTATAATGAATATAAAAACTATCTTTATGCTCTTTTATCAAGTTATCTAAAAGGTTTTTATATAAAAAATTTAAATTATCTTTGCTACTATTTTCAGTATTATTTTTTACTACTATATATAAATCAAGTTCAAAATCTTTTATAATTCTACTTCTCAAATTTAATTGATTTTTACTGATAAATTTATTAATAATTTCAAATATTTTAATTAATTCATTTTTAGTATTTTCAGCTTTATTTTTAATTTGTTCCAGCCAAGCTAAATCCGCTTTTCCGTCTGGATTTAAGATAATTCCGCCAAAATCCAAAATAGCAAAGTTACTAAAATTAATATTCACTCGTTTAAAAGCCCCAAAGCTTCTGGCGGTAGTTGGTATAATAATAGCTCTCTCAGTCAGTCTAGTTAATAATATTTTTTGTTTTTCTGAAAAATAAGATATTGCTTCTCCATTTTCTAAATAAGCTGCAACACTGACTTGATCTGGGTTTTCACATTTTCGTAAAGTTTGAAATATGGTGTCATCCAGATCGAGGAATAAAAATTCTTTCACTTTTATTAATTACCTAATATTTAAATATTGAATTGACTCAAAAACCTTAAATCTCCTGCATAAAGCTCTCGAATATCAGAAAGACCATATTTAAGCATGGCAAATCTTTCCAGACCAAGACCAGCCGCAAAGCCTGAATATTCTTTTGAATTAATACCAGCCATTTCTAAAACATTAGGATCTACTAATCCGCAACCCAAAAGCTCTAGCCAGCCACGATTACCACAAGTAGAACAACCTTTCCCTTTGCAAAAAGGACATTGAGCATCTACTTCAGCGGAAGGCTCGGTAAAAGGGAAAAAATCTGGACGAAGGCGAATTTCGGTATTTTGACCAAAAAGTTGATTTAAAAAAGTTTGTAAAGTCCACTTTAAATGAGAGAAATTAATATTTTTTTCAACACATAAAATTTCAAATTGATGGAAAAAAGGCAATTTACGAGCATTTGTTTCTTCATTTCTAAAAACTCTTCCAGCCGACATAATTCTCAAAGGTAAGCCATATTTTTCTAAAGCTCTAATTTGAATTGGTGAAGTCTGAGAGCGTAAAAGAATATGCGGGGCAATATTAGTATAAAAAGTATCTTGTTCATCACGGGCTGGATGGTTTTCGGGCGTATTTAAAGCCGTAAAATTATAATATTCAGTTTCAATTTCTGGCCCATCTAATAAGCTAAAACCTAATCTTTTAAAGATTTCAATAATATCAGCCGTAATCAAACTTAAAGGATGCAAATTAGCTTTCGGAAAGGCATTAATACCGGGCAAACTAATATCTATTTTTTCAGTATTTAATTTTTGATTTAATAATTTAGTTTCAATTTTATTTTTGGCTTCTTTAAAAAAATTATCAATTTCATTTTTGGTATTATTAATAATTTTTCCTAATTTAGGTTTATCTTCTGCCGAAGCTCCTGAAAGCTCTTTTTGTTTTTGTTTAATTTCACTTTTATCACCCAAAAACTTAATTCTTAATTGCTCTAATTCATGAATATCTTTAATTTCGGCAAATGATATTTCGGCTTTTTTTATTAAATCAGCAAAATCAAAATTACTAAGCGACATTTTAGAACTTTTGTCTTTTTTATAAGTTTATAGAACTATTAATTTTAGCTTTATTAATATATAAATTTGTAAAAATAAATAATCTTAATGAATGAAAAGAAACATGAAAAATTAGGTGTATATGATTTATTAAAGCTTAAATAGCAGTCAAAAATATTATATGCCTTCCAGTAATAATGAAGAATATTGGGATTTGTTTTTTGATGAAGTGAATTCTCATTTGGAATCTTTAACCCAGCAAATGCAAGCTTTGGAATTAAATCCTAGCAGCTTGAATATTATTCGTGAAATATTTCGCTTAGTGCATACAATCAAAGGTATGGCGGCCACTATTGGCTTTAATTCGGTGGTGAAATTATGCCACAAAATGGAAGAGCTATTTGACTTTTATCGGCAAAATCATCAGCCAGTAAGCTCTCAAATAATTAATTGTCAGATTCAAGCAACAGATGGACTTTTTAAAATATTAGAATATATTTCATCTAATGGCGAAGATTCATCAGTTTGCCTGATTTTAGCTGAAAGTCTTTGTCAATCTCTTCAAAAAGAATTAAGTAATTTACAAAAACCTCAAGACCTTGAAAGTAAACCCGAAAAAACAATACAAATAAAAGTTAAATTTGCCCAAGATTGCCAAATGCCGGGTGTTAGAGCTTTTTTGGCGACTCAAGCTTTAGAAAAAACTGGTTTATTATTGCAAAGTAATCCGCCTAAAGATCAGTTTTTGGATAATGGAAACCTTGTCAAAGATGGCTTAACCGCAGTTTTATGTTCAGATAAACCTTTAAGTCAAATTAAAGAAGGTTTATTTCGCATTTGTGATGTTATTGAAGTTGAATTAAAAGAAGCTCTTCCAGAAATTGAGAGCCAAGCGGAAGAAATTAGCGAAAAAATACAAGAAGTAAGAGAAATTTATGAAAAAGAATGTCCAGTTTATATTATTGAAAAATTAACAGCCTCTCAGAAAGAAGAATTACTTAAAGCTGAACTCAAAATATTTTATGTAGATTTGTCTTTAATTGAGGAAGCTAAATCTCCAGAAGATCAATTTTGCAATTTATTTAATAATATTCATGATTATTTGGGTCAAATTCTTCAATCAGAACCCAGTTTAGACAGTTTAAAAAATAGACAAAACTTACCCAAACAAAATATACATATTAAAACTACTAATAATAAATGTATTAATGAAATATTAGACCAAGAAATAATCGAATTTAATGCTCGTAAACAAAGATCTAGACTTCAATTTATTTTAGCAATTAAAGGTGATCATAAAAATATTTTGGACTTTTTGAGTGATGCTTGTGAATTGCATAAAGTTGAACTTAAAGAAATGGAATTTATTGATGAAAATAAAATTTCCAGCTCTGACAATCTTAAAGGAATAAATGAACCTGAAAACCATAAAGTTCAAGCAGAAAATAATTCCCCACCCCTTGAAGACATAATTAATATAACTAAGCAAAATGATATTAAAACTTCTTTTGTGCGAGTTAGTTTAAATTCTCTCGATGCTTTAATGAATTCAGTTGGCGAATTAGTAATTAATCATAATCGGCTCAAATTAATTTTAGATGAAACGCCTAATAATCAGTTACGGTCAATTATTCAGTATTTAAATCAGGTTACAACTAAAATACAACAATTGGTAATGGGTGTCCGAATGGTGCCAATTAGTCAGGTTTTCAATCGATTTCCTCGTTTTATCCGTGATATTTCTCGTGAATTAAAAAAAGATATAAATTTAGTTTTAGAAGGCGAAGAAACTGAAATTGACCGCTTAATGCTTGATGAGCTAAATGATATTTTAATTCATCTAATAAGAAATTCAATGGATCATGGTCTTGAAACAACTGATGAACGCTTGAAAAAAGGAAAATCCAAGCAAGGTCAAATTAAAATGCAAGCTCACTCACAGGGCAATCATGTTTTTATTACAATTAGTGATGATGGAAAAGGAATTGATGCAGAAGTTGTCAAAAGAAAAGCTCTGGCTAAAGGTTTAATTAGTGAAGATGAAGCCAATTTATTATCGAATAAAGAAATTATAAATTTAATTTTTAGTAGTGGTTTTAGTACAGCCGAAACAGTTAGTAATTTGTCGGGGCGTGGAGTTGGAATGGATGTTGTTAAAAGTAAAATTAATTCTTTGGGTGGACAAATTACTTTGCATTCAGTTGTTGGTGAAGGAACTTCTTTAAAATTATCTATTCCTTCTACTATTTCAATTATTCAGGCTTTAATTATTAATATTCAAGATGGTTTATATACAATTCCGCTTTCAGAGATTAGAGAAATAATATCAGTTGAAAAGAAAAAACAAATTTACCGCATTGGAAACTGTGATTTATTGACTTTTGCTGGGCAAAGTATTCCACTTATTAATTTAAGGAAATATTTGTGCATTGATGAGAGCTTAAATATTAATGACTTAGATTATATTCCAGATCATTGTTTAGTAATTACAATTAATTCGGAAGATAAAGTTTATGGTTTAATCGTGGAATCTTTGGTTGGACAACAGGAAGTTGTAATAAAGCCAATTTCACAAAAAGCCAACTTGAAAGGCTTAATTAATGGTGTAACAGTTTTTGGTGATGGGCGAGTAGCAATGATCTTGAGTATTGACCAAATTGTTAGATTTTACCTAAACAATGAAGACCTTAGACATTTCGGGGATTCAGATAATAATATTGATGAATTAAGCCATAGTCGGGAAATTAATTAATATTAACTAAATATTTTCACCTGTCTATGGGAGATATTGTCATAACCTCTAATCAATATATTATTTTTACCTTAGCCAATGAAACTATGGGTATTCCAATTAACTATGTTCGAGAAGTAATTAATTTAAATACGCATAATTTATATCGCATACCTGGTTCGCCTAATTATTTTCAGGGCGTTATAAATCTGAGAGGACAAGTCATTCCTATCATCGATACAAAAAGAAAATTCAATTTTGGGCTAAACTTAGGTCTGATTGAAAACCCTAAAGCTATTATTGTTGAGTGTGATAAAGAACAATTCGGTTTAGTAGTTGATGATGTCGAAGAAGTCGCTCAGATTGAAGAAAGTTCTATTGAATTAGCTCCAGGTAATTTATCAATATCTCATAAAGACCGAAAGATTGGACGAATTTCTGGGAAGGATAAAGAGATAAAAGATAGATTTGTTTTTTTATTATCAAAAGAGTTTCTGCTTGAAAATCCAGACAGAAAAAACTCTTTGATGGATAAAGTTTTAAACGAAGTATCAATTAATTAATAAGGACACAAGGAGAATTGATCAAATGAGCAGCCAAAAAGCAACTTCCGTTTTAATTGTTGATGATGCTCTTTTTATGAGGACTGTCTTAAAAGATATTTTGAGTAAAAACGGTTATAATGTCATTGGTGAGGCGACAAATGGGCTTGAAGCCATTGAAAAATATCAAGAATTAAAGCCAGATATAACCACGATGGATATTACTATGCCCGAATTGGACGGCATTGAAGCCTTAAAAAGAATTATAGAAATCAATAATAATGCCAGAATAATTATGTGTTCTGCTATGGGTCAGCAAGGTATTGTTATGGACGCCATTAAAAGTGGAGCTTGCGATTTTATTGTTAAACCTTTTCAGCCAGACCGTGTTTTAAAAGCAATTGAAAAAGCCGCCGCTGAATAAAATACTTAATATTTATAAAATAATTTTGCAAAAATCTGGGCTTTTGTTTAAAATTGCTCACTTAAAGGCTTACTTTTTAATATAAAATAAAATTTTTATGGCGATGTAGCCAAGTGGTAAGGCAGAGGTCTGCAAAACCTCTATGCGCCAGTTCGAATCTGGCCGTCGCCTAGTTTTAATTACTATGAAGTAAGCCTTTTAAAATGAATTTACCACTGGAATAAAATAGAATAAAATCTCTAAGATCTTTTTCTGCTGTTTTTGTCATTTCACCGAAGCTAAAGATTTGATTTCAGAAACCTCATCGATTAAGACATTTTTCCGTTTAACCAATGCTATTTTCTAATCATAATCAAATAGTTCTGCTGGATTTATTTTAAATTGCAACATTTTTGCTGTATTTCTGCCTCCGTCTCCGCCTTTTCTTTGCATTGTGATTCTTCTTTGAATTTCTTCTAATTCTTGTTCATTCTTGCTTCGCCTTTTTTTCCTAATTCTTCGCCTTCCTCTACTATTAATTCTAATGCTTTTTCTGCTCGATCTGCTCGAAAAGGTGGTGTATCTCCTATATATGCTGATACAGACTCTGGCAATATTCTATAATGTTGGGTTTTTGATTTTGAATTACTTTTTGATTCTTCTTGATAATGAACCTTTAAAAATCGTTGAGTTTTTGTGAAAATAGCCCTACAAATAGATTCTGTATTAAATTTCAATTCACCTTTTTGTTCAAGTAAATCAACTTCATCTTTTGTTATGGTTAATATATACTGAAACTCCTCTGGACTATTCTGGTGCTTAGAATACAAGAAGTTTAAACTTTTTTTTAGAGAATCATTGTCTGACTTAAAAATATTGTCGTGTATGAGAAATAAAGGATGGTACTTTTTTGTAAACTCATTTAATAAAAGAGCTAAATCATACATAAATACTTTTAATCGCTCGTTAGTATGACTGCCATCATCATATATTCTCATCTCAAAATCAATAATATTTTTGTTTTTAGAAGTTTTGCACTCAAAGCTTGCTTCACGATTATTCATAATCTCTTCGTGAATATCTAAAATGGTTTTCTCAAAAGATTGTATGATTTCTTTATTACTTTTATTCTCAGAATCAAGAGCTACAAGTAAATCTTTTTTCTCATTATTAAACCTCTCTTTATCATTTGAAAGAGTTTCATAGAGATTATACTTCTCTTTTATTTCAAATAATTCTTGGTTTTTTTTGAGATATATCTTTGTAGAATTCTTATAATCTTTGAGAATATCATCAGCATTGTTAATTAATTCTATTAGCTTATTTTGTCTTTCTTCGCTTTTTCTAATATCTTCATTAATTAAGGATAATTCTTTTTTTAAATCTTCTAATCTTTTATTAATGAGATTGTTTCTAAAACTTTCTATTTTGTTTTTAAATAATTTAACTTCATCTATTGATTTTTTAATATTGTCTCCAAGCCCTTGTTTAAATTGATTAAAAAGTATTTGTATATCTTTTTCGCTTATCTTTTCTGGCTCTGGTAAAGAATTAATTTGTTTGATTTGATATAAAATGCTTCCTTGTTTTATTTTTAAGTTATCGATAGATACTTGTAATTCTGCAAATTCATTTTGAACTATCTTAAATGATTCATTATTTTTTAATTGATCAATTGCATTACCCAACTTTGAAACGGTACTATCCAAATCATTGATTTTTGCTTTCACTTCCTTAATCGTACTTTGTGTTTTTTTCTCAATTTGTTTTTTTGTTTCCCCTATAAATTCTTTTTTCTTGTCTATTTCTTTAATTAAAGATTTTATGTTCAAGTATTTTTCTATCCCAAAGCCCAAAAGAAATAAATGAGGTTCATAGTTATCGGGAATACGGTTTTTTGTGTCAAAAGGGTTAATTATATTCTTAAATTCGGATCTTTCATCCCTAATTAACAAACTTATAAGATTACGAAAACTAATAGTTTGAATACTTGGAGAATAGTTTTGAAAGTACAATTTTCCAAGATAATCAGTAGCATCTTTAATGTTTTCAAATAATATCTCTTCTTGGTTTTGTATAAAGGTTACTGTTTCAGGTGTTTTAATTGAGCGAATAATAGTTAGATTATTATCATTAATAGATAGATCCAATTTAATTTCAGATGACTGATCAATTTTATTTTTAGGTATTAAAAAAATACGACTGCGAGAATATTCTTTAAATAAACAGAAGTTAATAAATTCAATACATAAAGATTTACCTACTGCATTCTGTTTATCGCTCTCTTCAGATTTTTCACCAAGTATTATATTTAGTCCACTTTCAAAAATAATTGGATCAAATATTTCTGGCTCGCTATATAGTTTTTTTAATCTAATCATGATTGTCCTACCAAATAAAAATAAGGCTCAGAAAAATCTATCAATCCAACAGAGTACAAAAGAGATAAACCACAAAACATCTGTCTATAATGTTCGACTTTATATTTTTTTAACTGTTCTGTTATTTCAAATATAGAAAGCTTTTCATTTTTCTGATTCTTAAATAATTTTAAAATTAAGTAAGCAACATTAACAGAGCTAGTTTTCAGATTTTCATCTTTTGAAAGTAACATTATTTAATCTCCTCTGAAAATATATTACAACCAATTAATTCATCTAACAAATAAAACCTAATTGCGACAGAGCCTATATTTTCTCTATCTTTAATCTTCCCTTCAAAAAATTGACATAACTCATCAAAAGCTTCTTTAGGGTTATTTTCCTTTTCATATAGTAATTGATTGCTTTTTATAATTAGAAACTTTCTGATTCTTTCTATTTTTATTGTATCTAATCCTTCTTTAACTTCCACTATACCTTTAGGATAATTTGTATTTGAACATAGATACTGAAACTCTTTGATAAAAAACTCTGCATGGTCATTAAGTCTATTTTTAAATTTTGCCGCTGGATCAACTTTGTATTCTTTTTCAAATTCTTTGTAATTATTGTCCTCAGTAAGAAATTCAATAAGTTTCATAATCGTTTCAACTTCTACGGGGCGATTTGGATTGTAATTGTTAATGTTAATAGTCTGATTATTATTACTACTGTTATCACCCGTCTTATTTGAATATTCGTTCATGTAGTAAATTATCCTTGTATAGATTGCTTATTACCTGAAGAACTATTTCCAATAGTATTAGATTTATTATTACTAGAAGAGTTGATTTTTAAACTCTCAATTTTATTTTGTACTTCAATTTTTAAATTCCCAATTTCGATTACGGCTTTTTTAGCTTCTTCTGCCTTCAACCAAGAAACAAAAGCGGCAATTATACTAACAATGCCTGAACCTATCGATACAACTTTTTCAATAATTTCTATGTTCATAAAATTCCTCAAAACCTTAAATAAAAGTAAATATTAGCAAAACCACTCTAAAAAAAGCTTCTCTTCCATCATTTGTTGCTTACGCATATTCTAAAACTTTTTTGTTTGTATTTTTTAAGTAATTTAATTCTAAAATTTTACTAATTTCAAGAAGTATATATTGCAAAACATTTACTGAAACGCTATTACCAAATTGTTTATATGCTTGCGAGTCAATAGGATTTATTAAAAAATCATCGGGGAAACCTTGCACTCTTGCACATTCTCGGGGCGATAATTTTCTAATTTGTCCATTTATTAAATATAAACCAGTCTTTGCTCCAATACCACCGCCATATGCTGAAAGTGTAATTGCATGACCTAGCGGATGGTAAATTCTTTCTCCTTGTCCTCCTTTATTGACTTTGCCAATTTGAATGGGCTTATTTAATAATTCAATTTCTGAAAATAAAGAACTTGAAACAGTATAATTTTTGTAAATTTGAATATCATTTCTTTCAATAATTTTAGCGTTTTTAGGTTGATTTTCCAAAATATTTTCTAAACAAATTGGCTCGTTTGTAGGGATTGGAAAGTTGAAAGAAGTTGATTCAAGAGTATTATGAAAAGCAATAATATAAATTCTTTCTCTATTTTGCGGAAGTCCAAAATTACTACTATTTAATACTTTAGTAAAAATTGTATAGTTTAATTCTTCTAAAGTTTTAATAATAGTTTTTAAAGTTTTACCTTCATCATGCTTGGTTAAATTTTTAACATTCTCTAAAAATAATACTTTTGGCTGGTGATAATTTACTATTCGGGCAATATCAAAAAATAAAGTTCCTCTCGTATCTTCAAATCCTTTTTGTTTACCCGAAATTGAAAAAGCTTGACAAGGAAATCCTCCGCATAAAATATCGTGTTTTGGTATATTGTTTTCATTTATTTTTGTAATATCTCCGCTAGGTTTTATCTTAAAATTTTGACAATAAGTTTCAGCTGCATATTTATCCCATTCCGAGGCGAATAAACATTTTGCTCCCATAGAAGTTAAAGCTAAATGAAAACCACCAATTCCAGCAAAAAGATCAATAAAACTATAATTTTGTAATATATTTTTATCGGTTTTTATCATTTCACCGAAGCTAAAGATTTAATTTCAGAAACCTCATCAATTAAGACATTTTTTCCGTTTAAAAAGCCAAGCTCAACAATAAAGGCTGCGACTACCACTTTTCCGCCAATGGCTTTAATTAATTGACAAGCGGCTTTTGTTGTTCCGCCAGTAGCAAGCAAATCATCAATCATAGCCACTCGTGAATTTTCTGGATTATCTCCCAAAGCGTCTTCATGAATTTCAATGGTAGCTGAGCCATATTCAAGCGTATAAGAAATACTTTGTTTTTTCCAAGGTAATTTGCCTGGTTTGCGGATTGGGACAAACGGTAATTTTAATTCACGGGCTAAAGGAGCACCAAAAATAAAACCCCGAGCTTCAATTCCAGCTATATGAGTTAAGTTTAAAGGTTTAAGTAATTCTGCTAAAGCGGTTAAAGTTTGGTCAAATATAATTGGATTGCTTAAAATTGGCGTAATATCTTTGAAAATAATTCCCTTTTTAGGAAAATCTGGCACATCTCTGAGTGAGCTTAAAATTGTATTTTCAATTGAATTTAAATTTGAATTAGACATTTTTTTAATGAATTAAATTGTGAAGTGGGGTTTGAATCAGGTTTTGCTTTATTGTATGCTCAGCTAAAATATTGGCTTGTAATTTTTGAGTATTTAGCTTAAGTTTTTTGGGCTTGCCAGAAAGGTTTATTTTAATGTTTTTGTCGTCAATTTTAAAAGACAAAATTCCACTTTCTTGCAAAATATTTAAAGCTTCCAAGCAAGTTTCCTCCAAAGATTCCAATTCCAGAGCCAAGTTCGGTAAAACTATTTCAAATTCTTTTTCTTGATTATGAACTTTATTTTTTAAAACATTAACTAAATTTCGCAAAAAAGTTTTTAAATCAATTTCTTGCTTCAGGTTTTGTCCACAAAAAACAACTTTTTTCGGCTTAAATTTCAGATCTTTTAAACTCAATTTTAAAGAATTTGAACTTAAAGGAATTGACCAAAAAATTAAATCTTTACAAGTTTTTCGATCCTTCAAATCATTCATATTATCAATTAATTCAGCTTTGTCATTTAAACCTAAATTCAAATTTTTTAATTCAAGCAAACTTAAACCTTGTGCAAAAATCAAATTATTTTCATCTTTTAAGCTTTCAGTCAAATCAAAATTGATTTTTATATTTCGACAATCTTCAATTTCACAATCAAAAATTTCTTCATCAAGAACGGGAAGTCGCCAATCTTTAATTTCAATTTGTAAACTTTCCTGTCCCCGAAAAACCTTACGGCTCGGCGTAAAAGCCAATTCTATTTTCCCTAATTTTTTAGCTTGGGCAAATTTATTCGCAGATACTCTCCATTGCAAAGCTTCAAAGTTATTATCTCCAATTCTTATGGTTAATTTACTATGTTCTTGACTTTTACCAATTGGCTTTATATCAACGATTTGAGCATTTTCTTTTAGTGTAAAAACTGGTCTCTCAAATCCCATGCCAAAAGGAGCTAAATTCCAAATTTTGTCTAATTCTTCAAAAGTCATTTGTTCATTCGACAATTCCGCATCAATTTTTAAAATCGCCTCCAAATCAGTAGAAGTCAAATTCTTTTTTAATTCAGCTTGCATTCTTTGGCAAAAAGTTATCCAATTTTCGGCTTTTAAGCTAAAACCAGCCGCCGCTTTATGTCCGCCAAATTTGCCCAATAATTCAGAGTGCTTAGAAATTTCTTCAAATAAATCTATAGCTGGAATACCCCGTGCTGAACCTTTAATTAAGCCATTTTCTTCAACTGCTAATAAAACAGGTAAATGAAATTTTTCAACCAACCTAGAAGCTACAATTCCAACCACTCCATGATGCCATTTATCGTCTTTTAGCATTAAAACACAAATTTCAGCTAAATCAATTTCTTTTTCAATTTTTTCAAGGGCTTCTAAATAAATTTGTTCGCATAATTCTTGTCTTTCTTTGTTTTGAGTGGTTAAATTTTCCGCCAAAGACTGGGCTTGATCATAATCTTCAGTCAAAAATAATTCAACAGCTTGATTGGCATCTTGTAATCGTCCAGCCGCATTAATCCTAGGAGCCATTGCAAAACCAATACTTTCTTCATCTGTCAATTGACAACCGCATTCAGTCAATAAAGCTTTTAAACCAGGTCTTTCGGTTTTGGCTAATACTTTTAAACCTTCTAAAACTAATAAACGATTTTCAGCTCTCAGTGGTGCTAAATCAGCAATCATACCTAAAGCTACTAAATCTAAGAGAGGTTTAATTTGTTCGCTTAAATTATGTCGGTTAAAAAGTTCTTCGGCTAATTTATAAACTACGCCAACACCAGGTAGCCAATGCAAAGGATGATTAGGTGGCAATTGCTTTGGGTTTAAAATCGCAATAGCTGGTGGTAAATTGTCTGGCAAAGAATGATGATCGGTGATAATAATATCTAGCCCCAAAGATTGAGCTAATTGAACTTCTTCAAAATTTGTAATTCCGCAGTCGCAAGTAATTAATAAATGGGCTTTTCTTTGCGATTTAATTTTGATGACGGCTTTACTATTTAAACCATAACCTTCAGAAAAGCGATTTGGAATATAAAAAGAAATATTTGCCCCTAAAATTTTAAGCGTGCTGGTCAAAAGAGCGGTGCTAGTTGTGCCATCAACATCATAATCACCATAAATTACAATGTTTTGCTTCTCTGTGATGGCTTTTTCAATTCTTTCAACGGCTTTTTGTAAACCCAAAATCTGATTCGGAGCGGAAAAACTTGGTTTGTCAGAGCCTAAATAATAACTTGCCTCGCTGGGCGTATTAATATTACGAGCTTGTAAAAAATTAGCAATTAAATCGTCTTGGCAAAATTCTTTTAAATCAGCGGAAGGCTTTGAGTCTGGAAGAGACCATTTTTTACGGTAAAAAGAATGTCTCATTATTAAATGTAAATAAAAACAAAAAATCAGAATTAATATCTAATGATAAAATGGAAATAAGCAAAAATGCTAAATGATTTATATTTGTTAGAAACTTCCCAAATTATTCAAAACACTTAAAAATTAATAAATAAACCATCTTATGAACTTAAAAACTAAATTAGAATCTAAAGAAGGAAAATGGGTTAGGATTCATTTCCCAGACGCAAGTTTTTTAACGGGGCTTTTAATGCATATGGGTTCAGACTTTTTACAGCTTGAATGTTATGGTCGTGATGATAATAATGTGATTGATGCAAATATTTATACTCAGCATTTAATACCTTTGCATTTAGTTAAGTTAATTACTATCGAATCATCTAGTTTTATTGAAGCAGAAAGACGAAGACTGGAATATGTTTCACGCAATTCTGGATCTTATACACAAGAAGAAATATCTAGCAGTGGTTCTTTTAATCGCTTTGATTTAGAAAAATAAAAATGTCAATAACTACTACCATGAAGCCAATTGAGCAAAAAGCTTCCAATATTTCCCTCGAAGAAATTTACAAAAAACTGCGAGATAGCGGTTCAAGACTAACGCCCCAGAGAGAATATATTTTAGATGTTTTTTTTAAAGCTGACAGTGGCTTGCACCTTAGCCCAGAAGATGTTTTTAAAGTTTTAAGTGAAACAAATAAATTAAATGTCTCTTTGGCTACTGTTTATCGCACGGTTAAAACTTTATATTTGATGGGCGTTTTAAGAGAAGTTGATTTGGCTGAAGGACATAAACATTATGAATTAGCTTCAGGCAGTGATGAACCTCACCACCATATTGTTTGTTTGAATTGCAATAAAACCATTGAATTTTCTAGTTTAGAAGTTAATCGTTTGGCTTTGGAAATAGCTAAAAACTATAATGTTGAAATTCACGATGTAGAGCTGAAAATCTTAGGAAAATGTTTGCACTTTGAAAATGAAACTAATGGTTTAAAATCAACTGAACATCGCCGTTAAAGCTGAAAATAAATCAAATTATTTGTTAAAAACTATCATGACTTTTTAAAGTGCTTTTCTGTGGGTCTTTCCGTTTTTTAGGTCTTCAAACTC
>CANLFK010000014.1 GCA_947489925.1 Candidatus Caenarcanales bacterium | reverse complement strand
TACAAATTCAGGAGCAGATTGGAATTATGACCAACATAAGATTATAGACACAAAACCAACTCTCAAAGACTTCAAAAAAACAGTTAGTGATTATTTGGCTTGGGAAGTGAGCAATATTTTAAAACAATCAAATAAAGAGGATGAACCGCTGGGAAAATAAATGCCCTGCTTAACCAAAAATTAGAAAAGGTTGAGTGGGGCGAAGAAGTTTTTTTGAAAGATTTATTTACAATAAAAAGAGGAAAAAGACTAACTGTTGAAAATCGAGTTAAAGGAAATCGCCCATTAGTAACTGCTGGCTATGAAAACACAGGAGTTGCAGAATTTATTGGAAATGAGGAACAAGAGATATTTCCAGAAGATACTATAACTATTGATATGTTTGCAAATACTTTTTACCGTAATTATAGTTATTCTGCTGATGATAATATTTTAGTTTTATTTGATAAAGAATCTATACCATCAAAAGCTAAAATTTTTATTGTAAGTCAAATTAATAAAGCTATACAAAGTAAATTTTCTTATGGCAAGCAGTATAGAATGGGAAGCTTTGAGCAAACAAAAATACAATTACCAACCAAAAATGGCAAGATTGATTTTGACTTTATGGAAAGTTTTATAGAGGAGCTGGAGGCGGAGCGTATAGAGGAGCTGGAGGCTTATTTATTAGCTACTGGACTTAGTAATTGGACTTTAACTGAAAAAGAGAAAATGACTTTAGAACAGTTTGAGAGCGGTAATTTTGAGTGGGGTGAGTTTAGGATTGGCGATTTGTTTGAGATTAATCCAACAAAATATTACAGATTAAAAAACGAAGAAATAATTTCAGAAAATGGAAAAGTTCCTCTAATTTCAAATTCTTCAACTGCTAACGGAGTGATGGGATTTTCTAATTTAGAGCCAAACAATAAAGGAAACTCAATAACTTGTTCTGATACGACCGTTGGAGCAGACACAATGTATTATCAAGAAAAAGATTTTATAGGTTATTCTCACATTCAACATTTAGTACCAAAGTTTGAGCCATTTAATAAGTTAGTTGCAAGTGTAATAATTTCAGTTTGCCGAGTTTCTACATCTAAAAAATATGATTATGGAAATAAATTTAATAGAGATGCAATGAATAATACAAAAATCCAACTGCCCACCCAAAACAACAAACCAGATTATAAATTTATGGAAAGCTTTATTTCTGCTATTCAAAAAATAGTTATAAAAGATGTGGTTTTGTATGCCGATAGAAAGATTAATGCAACGAAGGAAGTTGTACAAAAAAGCTAGAGGAACGATTTATCGTCCATTTAAAAAGCGATTTATCGTCCATAATATTAATGATTTACCATCCATGAAAAAGTAGGATTTATCGTACATAATTAAAATGATTTACCATCCATGAAAAGTAGGATTTATCGTACATAATTAAAACGATTTATCGTACATGAAAAAGTAAGATTTATCGTCCATAATATTAATGATTTACCATCCATGAAAAGTAGGATTTATCGTACATAATTAAAACGATTTATCGTACATGAAAAAGTAAGATTTATCGTCCATAATATTAATGATTTACCATCCATGAATTAATATGGGAGCATGAATGCGTCCCCAACGAATGAGTCCCCAACGAATGAGTCCCCAACGAATGAGTCCCCAACGAATGAGTCCCCAACGAAAATTTAATTTATAAAAACATGGCAAAATTCACTAGAAAACCAAACAGATTACCAAATAAAGAAATTTACAAATCCAATAATTCTTTTTTTGTAACAATTTGTGTACAAGACAGGGTTTGTTGTTTATCTCAAATACAAGATGGTAAGGTGAATCTGTCCCCTAATACAGGTGAAATTGTTGAAGGTGTGTGGTTAAATTTGCCTGAAATATTTACAAATATTGTTTTAGATGAATATGTAATTATGCCAAATCATTTTCATGGAATTATCACATTTTTAGATATACCGACCAGAAAGTCAAATGGAAAAAGTATTGATTTATCCGAAATAATCAGAACTTTAAAAGCCAAATCGAAAAGGTTGATTGACCAAAAGATAGAGGAACGATTTATCGTCCAAAAAGAAACAGGATTTATCAGCCAAAAAGAAACAGGATTTATCGTCCAAAAAGAAACAGGATTTATCAGCCAAAAAGAAACAGGATTTATCGTCCAAAAAGAAACAGGATTTATCGTCCAAAAAGAAACAGGATTTATCGTCCAAGACCAATACGGGAGCATAAATGCATCCCCAACTAATGCATCCCCAACTAATTTATTAAATTTTCAATGGCAAAAATCGTTTTATGATCATGTAATAAGAAATGAAAAAGATATGAAAAGAATACAAGAATATATTTATAATAATCCATTCAAATGGGAGCTTGACCTTTTAAATCCGAGTAACAATGATAAATTTCAAGAATGGTTAGTAAAAAATCCTTAAATCCAAAATCAAGCCTCTGTGAGAGTTTTATATAATTCAAGATTCAAGGTTCAAGTCAATAAGTCAAATTATATTTTTTTAAATAGTTTTAACTTAAAATTATATTGCCTAAAAGAAAACTAATTCTGTCAAATTAAATAAAATTATGAATTTTTGGCTTTTAAAGACTGAACCAAACACTTTTTCGATTTGGGACTTAGAAAAATTAAATAATCAGACTACTTGCTGGGAAGGAATACGCAATTATCAAGCCCGTAATTTAATGCGAGATCAAATCAAAATTAATGATCAAGTTTTTATTTATCATAGTGTCATTGAAACAGTAGGAATTTTTGGTATTGGTGAAATTGTAAGTCAAGCTTATCCAGACCCTTTTCAATTTGAAGTTAAAAGTAAATATTATGATCCGAAAGCAAAGCTAGAAAAACCAATTTGGCTAGCAGTTGATGTGAAATTAAAACAAATTTTGCCTGAACCAATTGCTTTAAAAAAGCTTAAAACTTATAAAGAAAATGAATTACAAAATATGGGTTTATTAAAGAAAGGAAATCGATTATCAATACAGCCAGTTTCGGAGAGCGAATGGAATTTTATTTTGGGTTTAAGAAATTAAAAAATAAAGACATTAGCGAAATAAAAAATCTGAAACTTGATCATGAAAGAAAAGAATTTTTATTAAATATCATAGTGGAATACCTTGCTTAATGGGACATAAAAGAAGTAGAAACACCAGTTATAACCTTATTGATTTTTAGGAATACAATAATCAAAATCAATAAGGTTTTTCATCTATATAGTTACCGGGTGGATTATAATTAGCGACAATAATAATTGCTCCATTTTTGCACTTAGCTAATCCAAAGCCGACTTCGGTGGTATTATGCCATATCATTTGTGTATAATGCCCAACTTCTGCTAAATTATCGACTCTCAGTAGTTCGTAAGTACCTAAACAAAAGAAATATGGTATTTTATGCCGATGGAATTTAATATTTCATTGAGTGAGTGCTTGTCTCATTCTCTTTTTTTACCACACTTTTAATGTCTTCTTACTTATTTATAATTTTCTATTTCATTATACCAATTTACCGAAGCAATTAAAGGCGTATATTCAGGTTGATTCCCTTTTCCCCAAAAAATATTTTCACCATATTGTTGCTTCCAAACGCCATCATGAGGTCGATGTTTAATTTGGCAATTATTGTTTTCCGCCAGATTATCCGCCCAAGTCTGTGCATATTCAGCCAATTTAGCAGATAATTTTAAAGGTTTTGTGCCAACTTCTGCTCTCACTTTATTATGAAAATCCAAAGCTTTTTGAGCTTCAATGACTGGAATTTTTACAAAAGGATTTTTTTCGGCTAAAGCTTTAACTAAAAGCAAAAATACTAAGCTAAAAAATATAAATTTAATTTTCAATTTTCATTCATTTATAGGTTTTGTACATAATAAAGCATTAATGTCGGAGAAAGCTTTTGATTAATGAATGTAACATAAAGCAATGCAAAATATTAACCTAGCTCAATGAGTTTAGTCCTTCAGTAGAAATAGTATCAAAAGCCAAATTTAGCCAAACAAATACAAGCTAAACTTTACTAGGTATGATTTGCCAGATTATACCTAGCTTTTAATGTCCTTTACCTAAAATTTGCTTAGCCATATACTTGGTTGCTTGCCAATTAGCTTGTGAAATAGCTCCAATCAAATCAACTTCTTTCGGGCAAACAGCGGCACAGTTTTGAGCATTACCACAAATATTTAAGCCATTATCAATTAAACCTTTAACTCTTTCATCTTCTAAGCTTTTGCCCGTTGGATGAATATTAAATAATACACTCTGAGCAATAGCCTGTGGACCGATAAAACCCTCATCTGATGACCACTGCGGGCAACTTTCTAGACAGCAACCACAAGTCATACAACGAGAAAAATTATAAGCCTTTTCTTGTTCTTCAGGTGATACTTTTGGTCCTTCTCCTAACGGTGCAGTATTATCAATCGGATTCCAAGCTTTTATCCATTTTAAAGATTCAAACATTCGCTTGCGATCAACCATTAAATCTCGAACTACTGGAAATTTAGACATTGGTTCTATAGTAATAGGTTGTTCTAACTTATCTACCAAAGCTGTACAAGCTTGCTGAACCCTACCATTAATAACCATTGTACAAGAACCACAGACTTCTTCAAGGCAATTTGCATCATAGGTCGCTGGTGTACTTTTATGACCAGCCGCAGTTACTGGATGAGTATGCTGAGCCATTAAAAGAGTAATAATATTTAGACTTGGCTTCCAAGGAGTTTCAAATTCTTCCCAATAAGCTTCTGAATCTGGTGTAATTTGTCTTTTAATTTTAAATTTAACTACTTTCTGTGATTCAGTGGCGTTTTTATTTGTATCCATTTTATTTTCCTTTTTCTATTTATTAACCAATTTTTCCAATAAATTAAGAAGTTGTTCCTGAAATTTCTTTTCTCCTTCTAATCTTTCTCTCTGAATTGAAACTAATTCTTCCAAGCTTTCGGACTGAGAAGACAATTCATATGTTATTTCTTCAATTGCATCCGTAACACTCAATTCTTCCTCTTCTTCATCATCTTCTAATTCATACTCTTCTTCGTATTCTTCTTTTAAATTATCTTCTTTCATTTTTGATTCAACTCCTTATTAATTAGTAATTGCTCCAGTGGCACTGACAGTTTTTTTTGTGTAATCTCTAGCTCTGGGTGGAATTAAAGATGTATCAATTTCTTCATAACTTATAATTGGACTTTCACTTTCTTTATTATAAGTCGCAATGGTCGTTTTGAGGAAATCAATATTTGTATTTGGGAAATCTGGCTTATAATGGGCCCCTCGAGATTCATCTCTTTGCAAAGCACCCAAAACAATAATCCTAGCTAAATCAAGCATATAATACAACTGATGAGCATATCTAATTGATTGATTTGCCCAACTACCCTTGTCTGGTACTGTTATATTCCAAAACCGCTTTTGTAATTCCTGAATTTTTTCATCTGTTTTACGCAAAGCTTCATTGTTCCTCACAATAGTTACATTTTCAGTCATAATATTCCCCAGCTCAGCATGGATTAAACGGGGATTTTCAGAACCACTTAAATTCATCAATTTATCAATAAAGTCTTTTTCTTTTTTGACATCCGCTTCAAATATTTCTGCTGGCAATTCCCAAGCTGCTTTTTCACGACTCCTTGCAAATTTAACTGCCTCTGGCCCAGCAATATGCAAACCAGTAAACACGCAAGATAATAAAGAATTTGCCCCTAATCTATTAGCTCCATGATATTGATAATCAGCCTCACCAGCCGCAAAAACACCTTTCAAATTAGTCATATGTGTTTCATTATCAGCCCATAAACCGCCCATTGAATAATGCACAGCCGGGAAAATCTCCATCGGAACTTTATGCGGATCTACTCCTTTGAATTTTTCGTAAATCTCTAAAATACCTTTTAATTTGCGGTCTAAGAACTCACGCCCTTTTTCACGAGAAATATGAGAAACATCTAAAAAGACAAAAGGACGACCTTCAACTCCTAGCTTTAATTCATAAACTATTTTAAAAATTTCACGAGTTGCAATGTCTCTAGGCACTAAATTTCCATAGGCTGGATATTTTTCTTCAAGGAAATACCATGGCTTGCCAGTTTCTCCGCAAGGTCTTTCTTTGCCTTCGGTATCAATCCAAGTTTTGCTTGCATCACCATAAACCCAAACTCTACCACCCTCACCCCGAGCTGATTCAGACATTAATCTTAATTTATCATCTCCACCAATAGCGGTAGGATGCACTTGGATAAATTCGCCATTTGCATATTTTGCCCCTTGTTTATACAAAGAAGTAACTGCTAAACCATTATTACTAACCGAATTAGTCGAACGGCCATAAACCAAACCAGGCCCACCAGTCGCAATAATTAAAGCATCAACTGGAAAAGCCTGAATTTCCATAGTTACTAAATTTTGAGCAATAATACCGCAGCAAGCTCCATTTTCATCAAAACTAGCTGATAAATATTCCCAACCTTCATACTTTTCAACTAAACCTTCAGATTCATAACGACGAACTTGTTCATCTAAAGCATAAAGCAATTGTTGCCCAGTTGTAGCTCCAGCATATGCAGTTCTGGGATGCAAAGTTCCTCCAAAACGCCTACGGTCAATTCTTCCTTCGGCAGTGCGGTTAAAAGGAACTCCCATGCGGTCAAATAAATCAATAATATCTGGTGCAGCATCACACATTTTCTTGACTGGACCTTGATTTGCCAAAAAGTCTCCGCCATAAATTGTGTCATCAAAATGCTGATAAGTAGAATCACCAGTCGTTTTGTTGGCAGCATTAATACCACCTTGAGCACAAACAGAATGAGACCTTTTAACTGGCACAATTGAAAAGAGCTGAACAATAATATCTTTTTTCTCAAGACTCATTTCCGCAATTTTCATTGCCGCTGATAAACCAGCCAAACCGCCTCCGATAATGGCTATTTTTCTTTTTTGATTTTCACTTGATGACATTTTTTTAACCTAGAATTAGTAGTAAGTTTAATTTGGTAAGCTTGAATAAAAAGCCCACAAAGCCGAACAGCCAATTGCAAAAACAATTAGACCAATTGATCCACAAATATAAGCTGATACTGTTTGAGCTTTTTTACCAATGGTAATTCCCCATGAAATCAAGAAATTCCACAAACCATTTGCAAAATGATAAACACTAGCCAAAATTCCGACAAAATAAGCAATTGCCCAAATTGGCTCTCTCAAAAGCATAGCCACTGATTCAAAATCTAAATCTTCATTGAATCTGAACTGGTAAACATGCACTGCTATAAAAATAAAAATAATTATGCCAGTAATGCGCTGAAAATAATAAGTCCAATTGTGAACTTGAGAATAAGCTCCCAGATTACTTCGGGCGAATTTAGGTGTAATTATTAAGCCATAAAGTCCATGAAATAAAATTGGAATTCCTAAAATAGAGATTTCAATTAACTCCAAATAAGGCAAACTTCTAAGCATATTGACAACAGTATTAAAAGCTTCTGGACTCTTGATCGCTGAATTATTAACTACTAAATGAAAAACTAAAAATAAACTTAATGGGAAAAGACCAGTCAGTGAATGAAGTCTTCTTAACCAAAATTCAGTTCCATTATTAGCTTTTAAAGAATTATTATTAATAGACATTCTTTATAAACTCCTTATTTGATTAGGATAAATTATGACTTAAATTTTGTTTTTTTTCAGCTTCTTTTCTTTAATTATTGTATAAAGAGAAAATTATCAACCAAACACTGTATACATAAATTTCTTTTTTAACTTATTTGAGCTAAAACTTCAGCCGAAGAAGCTTGTTTATTAATAATTAAATCTTTGACTTCAAGCATTAAATTAGATATTTGTTTTTGACTTATTTCGTCTAATGAGTCTTCGGCTGCTAAAATGTCTTCTAATAATATTCTTTCTTTGTTTTCACGACTCAAAGATTTATCTTTATTTAGATCGTCTTCACTTAAAGCATAAATTTTGGAATTGTTTTCGACTTCCCACTTTACTAAACAATATAAAGCACCAGCTTCTTTGCTATTTTGTCTTAAATTATTTATATATTCACCAAGCAAACTTATGTCCCAAACCTTAGGTAAATAGCCAGTAAAAACAAAATTGATAATTGGTTTACATTCTTTACTTGTTTTAAGAATTAATTCTTTAGATTGCTTTAAAGCCTCATCAAATAAACATTCTATATTTTCAAAACTTCTTAAATTATTGAATTTTAACTTGTAAAAAGGTCTTTGATAATAATCTTGAATTAGCTCAACTCTAAAATCTAGTTTTTGATTTAGGTCTAAATTTTGTTCAAACAAATTAACTAAAAGTCCGCCTCTTTTAATATCAGCTTCGGCACTAGAGTTCGCTTCGGTTGAACCTGGATTAAAAATTAAGTCTTTTCCGTCTTTATTTTGAATAATATAATGCTCATGAATATGTCCCAAAGCTATATAATCTACAATATTACTTAATTGATTAAAATCTGCTCCGCTAATTCCACCTCGATTGACAGCCAAATAATTTTCGTGACCGCCATGAAACATAAAAATTTTAAAATCAGCTGGTTTTTCCTCATTTAATTTTTGAATGGCAATTGCATAATCTTTAAAACTAGCACCAGCATTATAACCTTGCCAAGCTGAACCAATAATTCGTATAGTTTTATTTTTTATTTCAAGATCAATATATTCACCATTTAGATACTTTTCATTTAATTTTAGCCGTTTAAATTCAGTATTGGAATCTGGAGCATAACCATGTAAAAAATAAATTAATCTGCTCTGAGCCAATGATTCAAACCAAGATCCTTTATTATTAGTAAAACTTTTTACTTCTTTAAAATCATGATTTCCTTCAATAGCTATTACTGGAATATTAGCTTCTTTTAAGGTTTTAAAAACAAAAGTCGCTTCATTAAAACTTTTAGGTGAAATAGAACGATAATTAAATAAATCTCCCGCTACCAAAACAAAATCTACTTGCTTTTCAATTGCCTTTTTGCAAATATCAAAAAAAGCTTGGCAAAAATCATTTTCTCTTTCGGGTAATTTGTACTGCTTATAACCTAAGTGAATATCACCTAAGTGTAAAAAACTAATCATAATGTTTTAATGATTTTTAACCTGAATCGTAAATTAGCTTTTGAGGCAGGAAATAAATAGGACTTAAGGCATTTCCTAAATTCCCTGCGATCAAATAAAAAGCTATTCGCCTTGACCCATTGAATAAACTTTTTGTCCATCAAATTTATAAAGGTTTTCTAGTTTAATCCATTCAAAGCCAAGTCCTTCTACTTTCGCCAAAAGGCTACGAATATCGGCTTGAGTAACAACTTTATTATTACCTAAAAAGCGGCATCTCCAATGATCTGTACAAAAAGTCTCGGCCATACCATCTGGATATACTTTTGCCCCACGATTGCTAAGCATTTTAAGGTTAAAGTCTGGACCAGCGATTTTTTCTAAGGCTTTTCCGATTTCATCAGTTGGTTTAGTTGAGTAAATAAATACATCAACGCCATCTAATTCCCTTTTAATATTAGTTTCTTTACGAACATATTTAATTGGTCTTTGAGAAGGTGATCCTGTATAATCAACAGTTTTTAATTTTTCAGGTTTTTGTCCTAATCTGGCAACTACTGCTTCGGCAAATTCTTTTGTTCCGACAGAAGCACCACCTTTGGCAATATCATAAGTAAAAATACCGTCTTCTAAGGTTTTAAGCCAAGCATTATGTATATTTGTGGCAATATCGTTTTGGTCAATATGCTGTAACATCATAATCGCTCCTAGCAAAAGTCCAGACGGATTAGCCAAGTTTTGACCAGCTCTGCGAGGTGCACTACCATGAATTGCTTCAAACATAGAACATTCTTCGCCAATATTAGAAGAACCAGCTAAACCAACACTACCCGCAATTTGAGCCGCCACATCAGAAGCAATATCTCCGTATAAATTTGGCATAATAATTACATCAAAAATCTCGGGAGTATCAGCCATTTTAGCCATTCCAATATCAATAATCCAATGTTCTTTTTCTAGGTCTGGATATTCAGCTCCAATTTCGTCAAAAACCTTATGAAATAAACCATCTGTCATTTTCATAATATTGTCTTTGGTAAAACAAGTTACTTTTTTGCGTTTATTTCTAACAGCGTATTCAAAACCATAACGGACAATTTTTTCACAGCCAGGTCTGCTAATTAATTTTAAACATTGAATTACTTCTGGTGTTTGTTGATGCTCAATTCCAGCATATAAATCTTCTTCATTTTCACGGACAATTACTAAATCCATTTTAGGATGCTTACTTTGCACAAATGGATTATAAGAAACACAAGGTCTAACATTAGCAAATAAGCCTAAAGCCTTGCGGGTTGTAACATTTAAGCTTTTATAGCCACCACCTTGAGGAGTAGTAATAGGAGCTTTCAAAAAGACTTTTGTTCTTCTTAAAGATTCCCATGAACTAGGCTCAATTCCAGCACTATTACCAGCCAAATACACTTTTTCACCAATATCAATAAATTCTGGTTCAATATTTGCTCCAGCTGATAATAATATATGCAAAGTGGCATCCATGATTTCTGGTCCAATTCCATCACCTTTTGCAACCGTTATCGCTCTTTTATTAGTCATAAATCTTAAAATATCTCTTTGAGTTCACTTGTTTAGCTATTCTAATACTTAAATCCTAATAATTCAATACAAATCCTTTAATTAAACATCAACGCCTTTCTTTTCAGCTAACTCTGCTCTTTTAGCTCTTTCTGCCATTCTCTTGACCATATTTAATTTTGTTTTAATATTCTTGTCTTGACTGCTTGCCAGTAAATATATTAAGATATATTCAAAATTTAAAACTTACCTTATAAAAAATGCCAATAAAACCACTAAATAATGTCTACAAAGTTTCAATCGAAGAAAGAACTAACATACAAAATTGGGCTAAAGACCATAATAATTTACCAAAATTAATCACAGCAGCTAATCGTTTAATCAAAGAAGCTAATTATCCACTAGCTTTAAATATGCTTACTCAAGCCTTAAAGCAAAACCCGCAAAACGCAACAATTTTAAAATTAAGAGCAACAATATATATTGGTTGTACTATGCCAGAATTGGAAAAGCTAGAATTACCGAGCCTAATACAAAATAATACTAAAATACCAGATTCAACCCTCTCAGATTTAACTCATTTAGCCAATTTAGTAAAGCGTGGAGTACGAGATTTAAGTCAGACTAATTTAGTCGTTTCTCCTGAGGAATCAAAGGCAATAGCAAGACTGAAGGGTTTTATGAATTTTGTTTCAGATAAGATTGTTGAAAAAGTTCGTCCAGCTCAAGCTAGGGTTAAAGTTTTGTTCGCTGCGGGAGAGAGAATAGAACTATCTAACAGTGCAAAGAAAATTTTTGATAATGCTTTAAAAGCCATTGGTTTAGCTACTCAACCGACTCCAATCATGCATAATTTAGTTGCGACTTATGGATTCGCTTGTGTAACAAATGCAGAAAACTTATCACCTTTAGAAAAGAATAGAATATTAAGCTTGAGTTTAAAGCATGCTGAAATTGCTGAAAGAAAATTTATGGATAAAGACAATCTGGATTTTGATAAGTTTTCTGCATATTATGCAAAGGCTCAAATATATGATTTAAAACAAGAATTATTACCTGAAGAAACAAGACAAGAATCTTTTAAATTGGCAGATTCATCAAGAGAAAGTTCTTCTCAAACAAATTACGATAAAGCTTTAGAACAGATAAACCAAGCAATTGAATTAAATCCACATAATTCTTTGTTTTTTCGCTTGAGAGCCGATATTACAGCTTCAAAAGCAGTCAATTACAATAATTCACCTAATTTAAACTCAGAACTCACACAATTAATAAAAGCAGCAATTGAGGATTATGAAAAAGCCAAATCTATGATTATTCCAGATACTCAAAATTTTGAGTCTATTGAAAAATCTGTTGCATCTCTTAAAGAAAACCTTCATTTTATAGGTATGCTAGAAAACAGTCTCAAAGAAAAAAAAGCTTTTGAATTATTGAAGGCTGGAAGTTTTAAAAAAGCATTAAATTTAGCCAAAGAGTGTTCGCAGTTTGATCATGAAAGATATGAAGGATTTAATCTTTTAGCTAATGTTATTCTTTCAGAATTAGAAAAAAGGTATAGAAATAATACTTTACAATCATCACCAGACTCTGTAAATTTAATAAAAGAAGGACATGATGCAGTTACAAAGGCTCTGAAGCTTTTCCCACCAAGAGACAGTTTATATTCTCAGGAAGATATAAATGAGATTAGAAGTTCTTTACAATCAATGAATGAAAATTTTTTATTTTTAAAGCGAACTTTGGGACTTGAAATAAATTAACTTAATCAAAACAAGAATTTTATTATCGTTTAAATTGCGTTTTGTTTTGTTATTATTGGCTCTTAATTTATATTTTTTATTTATATGTTTTATTTATTAGAAATAGGTACAGAAGAATTACCAGCTGGCACTACTGGACAAATTTCTGAGAGCCTCAAAAATTTATTTTTTACTAAGCTGAAAGAATATACTAATTTAATTCCAGAAAATAATATTGAGCTTTTTTCAACGCCCCGCAGGCTTGCTATTTTAATAAAAGACTTACCCAGCCAAACTGAAAGCCGCCAAGAATTAATAAAAGGACCAGCTCCAAGTGCAGTTGCTCAAGCAATTGAAGGTTTTGCAAAAAAACAAAATGTAAAAATTACTGATTTATTTGAAGAAGACGGAAGATTATGTTTTTATAAAGTTATTGATTCAAAGCCAATTAGCGAGATTTTGAAATTAGCAATTGAATTTAGTTTAAAATCTTTCACCGCTGAACGATTCATGACTTGGGGAAATGGTGAACATAGATTTGCCAGACCAATTCGCTGGATAGTTTCTCTTTTGGATTCTGAGATTTTTGATTTTGAATTATTTGGTTTAAAAGCTAATCGTCAAACTCGTCCAAATCGTTTATTGGAAGCCGATCAAAATGGTTTTAAATTTATTGATATTCCATCTGCTGAATTATATGCCCAAACTTTAAGAGCTAATTTGGTTGAACCTAATCGAACAGAGCGGAAAAAAAGTATTTTAAGCCAAATTAAAAATTTAGAAGAAAAAAATAATTTTGAAGCTTATATTGACGAAAATTTATTAGAAGAAATTATTGATTTGCTTGAATGGCCAACTGCTTTGATTGGAAGTTTTGAAGCAGAATTTTTAGAATTACCACAAACTTTGATTATTAATGTTTTAAAGCATCATCAGCGTTATTTGCCTTGTTTTAAACAAAAAGATAAAATCAAACAAACTCTTTTAAACGCAACCGAAGCGGGTCTTTGCTCTGAATTTATTTTTATTGCTAATTGTTTGCCAGCCGCCCAGCCAAATGTTATCAAAGGAAATCAGCGAGTTTTAAGAGCCAGACTGAAAGATGGAGAATTTTTTGTAAAAGAAGACTTAAAAGTTCAGCTTGAGAACGAAAAAAGCCAAATAAAATTGGATAAAATGACTTTCCAGAAAGAATTAAAAACTTTAGGTCAAAGCTCATCAATGCTTGGAAAAGTTAAGAGATTAAATGAAATGTCCAAAGCTTTAGCGGAATTAATGAGCTTAAAGCCTGATCAAGCCGAAGATTTAATTAAAATAAGTAATTTGTCCAAATATGATTTAGTTAGTAATTTGGTTTTTGAATTCCCTGAATTACAAGGCATAGCAGGTGGTTTCATTGCAAAACAACAAAAAGAGAAATCACATATTTATTCAGCAATTAAAGATCAATATAAACCACTTTTTTCGGGTGATGATTTGCCAGAAAGCCTTTTAGGAGCAAGTATTTCAATTTTGGATCGAATTGATAATTTAATTTGTTTATTTTTGCTGAATAAAATCCCGACTGGTTCTGGTGATCCATTTGCTTTAAGACGGCAAAGTCAGGGTATTTTTGAAATTTTATTAGCAAATAGGGAAAACCCTTTAAATTTAGAAATTAAACAATTATTTAAAAAACTTTATCTTAGTATTTGGGCTAATGAAGCTGGTTTTGAAGAAGTTTGGGGTGGAAATAAAAGTAAAAAAATTAACTTAAAAGAGTTTTTGAGACATCGTTTAATTTTTGTTTTAAGCCAAAATACTAATTTGAAAAAAGAATTACTAGAAATTTTTATGGCTGAAAACCATGATTTAGACTTTAATCTTAAAGATTTATTAGCTAAAGTATATGCTTTTGAAAAAGTACAAGCTAATTCAGATTTTCAGGATAGTTTAATGGCAATAAAAAGAATTTTTAGAATTATCAAAACTGAAATCCATGAACCAAAGCCAAAGCCTGAATTATTTACTGAAAATGCTGAAAAAAATCTATGGCAAAGCCTAAACAATTGGCAAATAATTATTCAAAAATCTGAAAAATTTGAAGATAAGTGGCTCTCTTTGAATTCTTTAAGCTTAGTTATTAATAATTTTTTTGAAGAAGTTATGATTGAAGATAAAAATCCTGAAACTTCAATGAATAGAAAAGAGCTTTTAAGTTTATTAATTTTATCTCTCAGAGAACATTTTGGTAATTTAAACTGGGAAGCTTTGCAGAAAGTTTAATCTGAATTTTTAACTTAATCATTAATGTCACTTTATTTTTAATTGTATATTTTTCCACAGTTTGTCGGCTCTCTTGGCACTAATTTTTAATTAAAAAAAATGTTTCCTAAAATTATTTGAAAAGACTAAACTTTTTGGTAAATTCTTTGACTTTTTAGAAATTAAAAATTATTTTCAATGTTTTCTGGATTAATGATTTTTTCATTGATTGTTCCATTTTCTAAAGAAATAAAATAAGCGGAATTCTCTTCCTTTTCCTTAACAGCTTTGTGCAATTCTTCATCTATAAAATGCAGAGCCACATTTTCATCTACCGCATATCCACCAGCAATACTTTTCTTTTGTATTAAACTTTCAAAACTTGGTCTTCTAGTTGATTCTGAATTGAAGTGTGGAGAATTACTATAAGGTAAAAATCCTAAACAATCTATTTTATCCATTTTACCAAAAGAATCAGTATTTCCAGATTCAAACCAGCAAAGCGAACCAGCAGATATACCACATAAAATTATTCCTTTTTCGTAAGCCATTTTCAAAACTTTATCAATACCTCTGGCAGACCACAAATTCAGCATATTAAAGGTGTTCCCACCGCCTACATAAATAATATCCTGCTCTAATAAAAATTCATTTGAATGATTACTTTTAAAAACGCTAAAATGACTCATATAACAATTTTCCATAGAAAAAGCCTGATAAAATTTATTGATATATGTTTCAGCATCACCGCTTGCGGTAGGTAAAAAACAAACTTTGGGGTTTTGTACAGCTAAAGAAAGAATATATTTATCAATCGGAGTTGTTTTCCCCAGACAAGAAAAACCGCCACCACCAAGACCAATGATTTGTCTTTTGTGATTTGTTGAATTTTTTGAGATAGCCATAAGTTGTAATCATTAAGGTTTAATTTTAAATGTTTTTATTTTACCTAGTATTAATCATTTTATCTTTATAAGTTTATTTTTTCACAGTTTATCGGCTCTCTTGGCACTAAATTTTAAGTTTGTTTTGTAATTCTTGGGGCGTATTATTGTATTAAATTCAAGCCGTGTTCTATATATCTTTTCAGCGATTCGTCTTGGGAAATAAAAGCCAAATTATTATAAATTGCTTGCCAAATTAGCATTCTATCAAAGGGATCTTTATGATTAGATTGTATTGGTAATTTATAAAAAGTACTTGTTTCTTCTGGTAAAACTGGAATATGAATAAATCCAATATCTTTAGATGCCTGAAAAATGTCTTCAACAGAGAGATTTAATAAACTAAATTTACCCAAAGCCATTTTTATAGATATTTCCCAATAGCTAATAGAACTTACCAAAATATTATTATTCTTATTCTCAAGTATAGAAATTACTTCAGAACCTAGCTTATCTGGCTCAGTAATAGTCCAAAGAAGAATATGAGTATCAATCAAAAAGCTTTTCATTATTTCAAAAACTCTTCTTCCGTTATTTTACAATCGTCAGCGAATAATATTTTTCCTTTGTCCTTCAACAATCCCAGCTTTCTGAAATTATTAGTATTTGTTTTATTAGGCACAAAAGATTTAATAAATTGGTTTAATGTTTCTATTTGCTCATCAGTTAATAAACTAAGAGTATTAATTATTTCTTGTTGTTTTGATTGATTAGCCATTTTATTTTGCACCTTTTACTAAAGACATTATAACTTCATTTTCAATTGTGTATTTTTCCACAGTTTATCGGCTCTCTTGCCACTAATTTTAAGTTTGTTTTGTAATTCTTTAACCGTAAAATTATTTAATTACTTTACAAAAATTAAAACTAAACCTGAACTTGAACAGTTAGTTGGTATATTTCCTTGTTCAGTTTTTAGGACAGAAAATAAATAAATTAGCTTATGATTTATACGGTTTGACTGACAATGAAATTAAAACCGTGGAGAGTTTGGTTTGATGGAAGAGAAGTACATACAAAGTAATAGTAAAGAATCATCTATTTTTGAAAGCTTGAAAAGAATAGATGAAAATGGCAGTGAATATTGGTCATCTCGTGATTTGGCAAAAACCTTAGATTACTCAGAATATAGACATTTTAAGCCCGTCATAGAAAAAGCTAAAGAAGCTTGCATCAACAGTGATATTCAAGTTGAAGACCATTTCGAGAATATCCTCGATAAGGTTAAATTAGGCTCTGGAGCGACAAGAAAAATTGAAGTTATTAAACTTTCTCGTTATGCTTGCTACCTAATTATTCAAAATGCAGACCCTTCAAAATCAGTTGTAGCCTTAGGACAAACCTATTTTACTATTCAAACAAGAAAACAAGAAATACTAGAAAAACAACAATATCAAGCTCTCAAAGAAGAAGAAAAAAGAATATACTTAAGAAATGAATTATCCGAACATAATAAAAAACTTGCTAGCGTAGCAAAAGAAGCTGGGGTAAAAAAGCCACTTGACTATGCAATATTTCAAAATCACGGATACAAAGGTCTTTATGGTGGATTTGATGCAAAGGGTATTCATTCTCGAAAAGGTTTAAAGAAAAACCAAAATATTCTTGATCATATGGGTAGTACCGAATTAGCCGCTAACTTGTAACTTGTTTAGAGCAACTCAAACAGAGGAAAAACTAAAACGAGATCAGGTAAAGAATAAAACACAAGCAAATCAAACTCATTATGAGGTAGGTAAAAAAGTTAGACAAACGATAGAAGAACTTGGTGGAACAATGCCAGAAAACTTACCAACCGAAGAAAGTATTAAAAAAATTGAGAAAAAGTCTAAAAATTCATTAGAGAAAAAACCGACAAAGAAATAAATAAAGTAGTTTATGATTTATCCAATTCCACTGACAATGAAATTAAAATCATGGAGAGTTTGGATTGATGGAAAGCATAAAGAAAACTTTTGATGAACCTGTAGAGTCTTTAATACTTTATTTAAGAGGGCAAAAAGTAATGCTAGATGCTGATTTGGCAAGGCTTTATGGAGTACAGACAAGAATTTTAAATCAAGCAATAAAAAGAAATATTGAAAGATTTCCCGAAGATTTTATGTTTCAGCTCTCTAAATCAGAAAAGTCAGAGCTGGTCACAAATTGTGATCGGTTCAAAAACTTGAAATATTCAACTTCATTGCCAAATGCTTTTACAGAGCATGGTTCGGTTATGCTAGCTTCAGTATTAAATAGTCTATTAGCTGTTAGAGTGAGTGTAAATATTGTTAGGGCTTTTATAAGATTTAGAGAAATGCTTTTAACAAACCAAGAACTAACAATGAGATTAGATTCTCTGGAACAAAAATATGATCAGCAATTTAAAATAGTATTTGACGCAATTCGTGAATTAATGAAACCACCTGAAGAAATAAAAAAGCCAATTGGTTTTCGGCTTCAAAATACTGACCAAGAAATAGAAACTTTAAGGGTTATGGCTTAAAAATATTCCCTTAAAAGCATAAAGCCCCCGAACTAGCCGAGAGCCTTCGCCGACTGGGTAACCCTGTCCACTTGATTTAAATTTACCGCAAATTTCTGTATTTCCAACATTAAAAACCATTCATAAATTACTATAATAATTCTACTCTTATATTCGTATAAACACTAGTTGTGCGTAATTTTTAAAAGACAATGAAACAAGCACTAATACTTGACAATATTGATAGAGGTTCGACCTATACATTTTTTCAAGCAAATGACTTTTACATCAACAAAAAAATATTAAAATCCAGTGTCTCGAATTGGGAGTCAATTTGTGAAATATTAGAAACTGACAATAAGGATGAAATTGTAGTAGTAGGAAAGTTCACCGAACATATAATGTTTAGATATTTTCTAAATGAGGAGTATATGGAAGTTTCAAAACGCCTTATTGATAGTATATTAAGAAAAAAGCACATAATATTTATTTATTCGGACAACTATCAAGGATATTTCAACTTCTTTGATGATGAATATGTTAGTCCTGGTGAAGCAAAAAACCAAAAAAGAGAGTTTGATTCCAAACTTAAAGCCTTAATTGATGCTTTTAATATACAAGACTTAAATATAGCTGTATATGAAACCTTAGTTGACCTCGAAATTTCATCACAAAGTTTCATTGATAACATTTCACAAGGGCTTTTGCTAAGGTTCTATATTCCAAACGACAAATTTGGAAGTGCAGAACTTGATAAATTTATTATCCTATTCAAAGATTTTATTTCAACTGTTACAAGCAAGAGCATTAATATCACCCAAAACAGAACAAAATATGGAATAACCTGTACATTATTTTCGGAAACTTCTGAAATCAAACATGATGACCTTTATAAAATGTTTGATGATTTCACCAAATTCATGGAGCTTTGTCTAAATAATCCTGAAGCAGCAGCAGAAATTCTAATAAATAACAATATTCCAAAAGAAAGAGTATCGTTTTTAATCACCAAGCATATTAAAGAGGCAAAAAGAATTTTACTTGACCTTAAGCAAGATAAAGAAAGGCGTTTGCTTTCAATAAGACAGAGTTTAGAATCAGAATTATTGGAAGAACATTTGGGAGATGAACTAAACAAGAAAATAGAATCATTAGTCCCAAGCATTTCAGGTATTGTCGATTTAATAAATGAGAGGAAGATTGAGAATCTTCAAATAAACATTAACCCTCAAATAATCAACAAAGTTGAAGGAGTAGTTGCTAAAGAATTTAACGGTTCAGTAGTCCTTAATAAGGAAGATTACCAGTTAAAAGAAATGATTCAGAAGTACTCAGTAACTGCGGCTCAATCTGCTGAATTAAAATCAGCTCTATATGAAATGAAGGATGCCGAGATACCAACAAAGGACAAAAAAGTAGCCACAAGCAAGCTTAAGAATTTTGTTTTGAAATTTGGCGAAAAAATTGGTGAAGTTGCTTTTGGCGTATTGACAAAGTATCTTGAGAAAAAGATGGGGTTTGAATAATTAATCATAAATTCAAGATTTCACAGCATTAATCATTTCATTTTTAATTGTATATTTTTCCACAGTTTGTCGGCTCTCTTGGCACTAATTTTCAGTTTATTTTGTAATTCTTGGGGCGGAGCGGCTTGTAATTCTTTAACGGTAAAATTATTTAAAATATTAGCTTTCAGAACCGCACCAACACCGACAATATCATCAATAAAACTAGCTTTAAGTACTTTAGTGCGTCTTTGCCGATTATAAGTCAGTGCAAATCTGTGAGCTTCATCTCTGGCTCTTTGCAGGACTTGCAGGGCGGGTGAATTTTTGGGTAAAAGTATTCTTTCATTATCAATATTAAAAATTTCTTCTTCTTTTTTAGCTAATGAAAACAAAGGTATTTGATTTAAATTTAATTCCCGAACCGCTTCTAGTGCAAAGCTTAATTGACCTTTTCCTCCATCAATTAAAATTAAATCTGGTAAGTCTTTTTGCTTTTGATAACGCCTAAAAACGGCTTCTTTCATTGAGAAAAAATCATTATTTTGATCAATAGTTAATTTTATTTTGCGGTACTTACTTTTATCGGGAAAACCATTTTTAAGCCTGACACAGCTTGCTACAACTTCAGTTCCTTGTAAATGAGAAATATCAAAACAATCAATGTTTACTGGTAATTTATCAATTTCTAAAATTTCTTGTAAAGATTCGAGTACTATTAAAGCTTTAGTTTGTTGTTTACTATTAGCCTGTAATTGCTGATTGGCATTGAAAGTTGCTAATTCAATTTGTTCTTTTTTATCTCCTCTTTTTGGGAAATTAACTTGTATATTTTTTTTAGCTAAACTACTTAATAAACTATTAAATTTCTTCTCAAAAGTTTGCTCCTCAACAATACTTTGGCTTAAATCAATAATCAAATTCGGTACTTCATTTTGAATAATAATTTCTTTTGGTATATCTTCAATTTGCCTTATTAAATAAGCTTGTTCAATAATCGATGAAATGGCTTCCGCTAAAGTTTGTAATTCATTCAATTCAGCATTAAAAGCTTCTCTGCCAATTAATTTTCCCCCTCTCATTTTAAAAATTTGCAAGCATAAATTCTTTTCATCATTTGCAAAACCAATAATATCTCGCTCACAGTCTGGATTGTCAATAATTATTCTTTGGCTTTCCAAAGCTTTGTCTAATATTTTTATTTGGTCTCGGCATTTAGCGGCTTGTTCATAGTTTAAATTCTCGGAAGCTAAGTACATTTTTTCTTTTAAGCGAGCGATTAAATCATCATGTTTTCCATTTAAAAATAATTCAATTTCTTTGAGTAATAAATTATAATCTTCAATACTTACCAAAGCCTGACAGGCTGCTAAACATTGCCCCAAATGATAATTCAAACAAGGTCTGTCTTTAAAAAGAGGAGTTGGTCTTTTACGGAGCGGAAATAGTTGCTTGGCGGTTTGCAAAGTTTTGTACATATTACTACTATCAGTATAAGGGCCAAATAATTTAATTTTCGGATATTTGCGTTTAGCCCATTTAAGCTCTCTGACTGGGATAATTCGAGGAAAGTCTTCACCGTAAGTTAAACCAATCCACGGAAAACTTTTATTATCTTTCAGTAAAACATTATATTTTGGTTGATGCTTGTAAATTAAGCTTGCTTCAAGGATTAAGGCTTCTTTTTCGTTTTGGGTAATAATTGTTTCAATATCTAATATTTGCGGTACTAAAATGGCTAGCTTTGGTCTGTCTCTCCAAGAAGTTTCATTCCAATAAGACCTTACTCGATTGCGTAAATTAATAGCCTTGCCAATATAAATCGGAGTATTATTTAAACCTTTAAAAATATAAATACCAGCATTATTTGGTATATGGCTAAAGTCTTTCATTTGTACTATTTTTATTTAACAAACTCTTGTAAAAATTGTTTTAAGTTAGAAAAAGCTTTGTGTTCTAAATTTATATATTCATTGCAATAATCATGCTGAACACAATTTGGAGTAGCTGTAAATTTAAGTAGTTTAACTCCCGAAAGATAAACTGCTAATTGCTTTTTTGCTAAATGTTTCCATTCAAGAGAGCAATCTTTATATACTTCTTTATTTAAGTTTGAGAAGTAATTTTGCATATATTTTTGTACTGATGATTCTTGATTTATTGACTTTAAAATAAGGTCTTCTAAACAATTTTCAATTAGAAAAATACTTAAATTATTCTTATCAAACTCTAAACCTAATTCATTCCAAGCTTCTTCTACTTTATCTTTAGGATTGACATCTGAGTCTAATATTAAACAAACTTTTTCAGCTTCATTATCTATTATTTCCTGTTTTATTTTTATTTCTGATTTGCTCAATTTAGTATAGTTACCTATTAAGGGCAAAATTCTTATTTTCAGCTTTTCTTCTATATCTTTTTTACTACTTAAATTATTTTGTTGTTTAATTAATTCCTGTAAAAAATCTCTATCATCAGCTCCTTCGACTATTATGAGTTTATTCATCTATCTAATCTCCATAAAGCTATTATTTTCTTCGTATTCTTCTAGCCAATTATCAAGAGATTCAAATTCTTGCTTTCTAACTTTAATTTCATCGTCTTTTTTCAATAATTTAAATAATCTAATGTCTTTCTCTTCTTTATCTTCAGCTACTTTAGTAAAAGATCTAACTGTATCAATTGAATGAGTAGTTGCAAATATTTGTATCTTTTTTTCTTTTGCAATATCAAATAGCCAATTCCAAAGCTTTTCCTGAGCCGTATAATGTAATCCATTTTCTATTTCATCTATTAATAAAA
>CANLFK010000013.1 GCA_947489925.1 Candidatus Caenarcanales bacterium | reverse complement strand
AGCCCACTTTCAGGGGGTTGGGGGTGAAAAGACAAAATTCTTTAGCGAGAGACTTGCAATTGTGATTGCTTTAAAGTTTCGCTTCAATCAGCATTTTCAGATTTTCTTTTCATCGAACTCACATTAAATAAATATTTAGCAATTCTTGAGAAAATAACTGTTTCAATCAGACATTCTAATATTAATGCCCAAAAAATTAAAAAAACTTTGAGCTTTTAAATAAGTTTCAGCTACTTCAAAATCTGGCTCTGAATCATAGACAATTCCACCACCAGTATTTAAAAGTATTTTATTTCCTGAAATACCTAAAGTTCTAATCAAAATTGAAAAAATACTATCTCCATTTGGTTTAATAAAGCCTAAACTCCCAGTATAAAATCCTCGTGGAAAAGGCTCTAATTCACGAATAATTTGCATTGTTTTTATTTTGGGTGCTCCCGTAATTGAGCCGCTTGGAAAAGTAGCTTTCAAAATATCAAAAATATCTAAATCGTCTTTTAATTCACCCGTAATTTCTGAAATCATATGATAAATATTTTTCAGGCTATGAATAGTAAATAAATCTTTTACTTTAATGCTTCCAGCCTTACAAATACGACCTAAATCATTTCTTTGAATGTCTACGACCATTAAATGTTCAGCTTTTTCTTTAATACTATTTTTTAAATCTTTTTTCTGGGCTAAATCTAAATCTAAATTATCAGCAAAACGCTTTCTAGTTCCTTTAATTGGATAAGTTGAAATTTGATTATTTTCTTTTTTTAGATAACACTCTGGCGATAAACTACAAAGATGTAACTCTGAGGATAAAGACAAATAAGCTGCATATGGAGCGGGATTAAACTTGTACAAATTAAAGAAGAAGTCTAAATTAAAATCTCTTTTTTCTGATTCTATTAAAAAAGGACGAGACAAATTAATTTCGTAAATCTCACCATCAGTAATATATTCTTTTGTCTTTTCAATTAATTTTTTGTATTCTAAATCCGAAATTAAGCTTTGAAAACCAGAACTGCTATAAATCTCATCGGATGAATTATTGATTAAATCACTTTTTTCTAAATCTTGGCAATCTTTAAAAGCCACAATAAATAAGTCTGGAAAATCTAAAATACCCTCTCTTGAATCAATAATTTTCGGTTCAAAAAAAGAGGCAAAACTATAAGCAAAAAAACAAACTAAATAAGGTTTTTCGACCCTACTTTTAGAAGAATATATTTCCGAAATAAAGCCGAAAATATTATCATTTTCAATTTCAACTTGACTATTTTCATCATAAAAAAAAGCTGAATTATCTTTGAACTCTATGACCCACAAAGGATTATAGAATTGACAAAAATTATCTTTGAATAAAAAAGTTGCCTTTATATATTGAAAATCCAAAATTGAAAGTTTAATTTAGTCTCGGTTTGTAATGAGTCGATAAATAAACAATAATAATATAGAACCACCAACAGCAATTCCGAAACTTTTAAGATCAAAACCTGTTGCTGTTCCAAAACCAAATTGTTGTCCAAGCCAGCCACCGATAAAAGCACCAGCTAACCAATCAAGGAAGTTACAATAATACCGCCAGGATCTCTACCAAGCATAATCCATTTAGCCAAAGCTCCAGCTATTAATCCAAAAATAGCCCAATATAACCAATTCATAATTTTATTCCCCTTTTAGGTACAATATTTATCCTAGCACCATTTTAATTCAAAACCCAATAATGCAAACTTTAATTGCTCCTTCTATACTTTCGGCTGATTTTGCAAACTTAGCCCATTCCGTAAAATTACTTGAAAAAGAAAATGGAGCTGATTTACTTCATATAGATATTATGGATGGTCATTATGTTCCGAATTTAACTATTGGGCCAAATGTCATTGCCAGCTTACGAAAATGCTCTGAATTGTTTTTTGAAACTCATTTGATGATTAGTAATCCAGATTATTTATTAAATGAATTCATTAAAGCTGGCTCAGACCGCATTGTAGTTCATCCTGAAACTTGTCCACATTTGCACCGAACATTAACCAAAATCAAAGAAGCTGATCTAGAAGCGGGTTTAGCTATTAATCCAGCTACTTCTTGGGAAACTTGTCAATTTGAATATTTAGGCAGTTTGATTGATACTATTACGATTATGAGCGTTAATCCGGGCTTTCCAGCTCAAAAGTTCATTGAATTTTCAATACTTAAAATAAAAGACTTTCGCCAAAAACTTGATAGCAAAGGTTTATCACATATAAAAATTGAAGTAGATGGCGGAATTAATAAAAAAACAGCTCCTTTAGTCGTAAAAGCGGGGGCGGAAATTTTGGTGGCTGGTAATGCTATTTATGGTGAGGCCGACCCATTCCAAGCTTTATTAGACTTGAGACAATCAGTAAATTAAGGAAATAAAATTCTTTAAAAATAGATTATAAAGCAATGTTTCACTGCAATTCAGCTTAATTAATCCAAAAACCATTCTAAGGGCTTTTCTAAGTCCATTGCTGCATATTCAATATGAATAACTCTTCGGCTCTGATAGCTTAAACTAGAATTAGATGAATGTAATAAAAGTGGTTTCATTAAAAATATGCCATCTCTTTGAACTGGACAAGCTATTCGTCTTTAATAACTTGTGGAATAAATTTAGTTTTAAAGTTTTTTTGAGATTTTCTTAGTGATGGAAGAATTTCCAGATCAGCCAGATTAAAGCCATTATTGGCAATAATCCCCATAAAAGATTCCACAACTGTAAGAGGAAGTGCAGAATCGCCCCTATCCAGCCCAGTGAAGCAAAGTTACACGCTTCCTGTAGTTTCTGAACCTCTTTCTTCTTCTGGCTTAATTGATAGAGTTTTGCGGAATAAGCCTCTTGGCTTGGCAATTCCTGCTGCCGCAAAGCTACTATCTCTTCCTCCAAAGCCGTTGCCTTAAACTGGGCAATCTCAAGCTTTAGAGCTAACTTCTGTTCAGTTTGAGGCATTATTTTACAAGTATTAATAGTGCTGATATTATAACATGCTCAATAAGTCGGGGAATCACAACAGTTTAATTATTCAAATAATTCACAGTGAGAGCCTAATCTCTCTAAAATTAAACCATTTTCATTCAATTGAATCTTGTCTAAAAGCATTACTCAACCGATAAAACGAAGAAGGTAATATATTTTATTTTAACCCTGAAATTTTGATTTTAACCAAAAATAAAATATTAAATATTGTACAATTCAATTAGTTTTAAGCTGTTAATTATTCATGATTTCTCTTTTCGGTGTATTTGCCATTTTATTAGTCTGTTGGCTTATATCCAAAGATAGAAAATCGATTAATTGGTATACAATTTTTTCGGGCTTAATATTACAAATAGCCTTGGCTTTCTTCATTCTGAAAAGTTCTTTGGGGCAAATCATCTTTCAAAAAATTAGTGATTGCATTATTGCTTTAATTCATTTATCGGGCAAGGGTGGCGAATTTGCTTTTGGTTCTTTGTATAATTCCCCAACCAATGAGTTTATTTTTGCCTTCAAAGTTACCCCCGCTATTATTTTTATTTCGGCTTTAGTTTCGGTTTTATACTTTATGGGAATTATGCACCCATTCCTGAAAGCGACTTCTTGGCTTTTGCATAAATTAATGGGCGTAAGCGGTGCTGAAGCTTTGGCTAATATTGCTAGTGCTTTTGTGGGACAAGTCGAATCTGCTTTGCCATTAAGACCTTATTTTTCCCGCCTCAGTCAGGCTCAGTTTTTTTCGATTATGGTTGGTGGAATGTCTACTATGTCAGCGGCTTTACTGGCTACTTATGCTAGTTTAGGAATACCATCTCAATATTTATTAACTGCTAATTTAATGGGTATTCCGGGCGGATTAATCATTGCAAAATTAATTTGGCCTTCGGTACAAGGTGAAAATAGTGAATTATTGCCAGAACCCGAAAAAACAGAAGCCGCAAATTTAATGGATGCCGCAGTGCATGGAGCTCAGGAAGGTTTAAAAATATCTTTGGGTGTTATTAGTATGGTAATTGCTTTTGTCTCTTTGGTTGCTTTGGTGGATATGTTATTAGCTAATTTCAAAATTACTTTATCTGCTATTTTTGGTATTTTACTTTTTCCAGTAGCTATTTTAATGGGAGCTCCGCTAGAAGATAGTCATTTGATTGCTTCTTTACTTGGGCAAAAACTTGCTTTAAATGAATTTGTCGCTTATTTAGACTTAAGTAATAAAATGAAACTTTGTGATTTAAGCCCAAATAGTTTATTGATTGCCAGCTTTTCTTTATGTGGTTTTGCTAATTTTGGTAGTGTTGCCATTCAGTTAGGGGCTTTTAGCCAAATGCTTCCAGAACGCAGAAGTGAATTTGCCCAAATGGGAATTTTAGCAATGATTGGTGGAGCTTTATCATCTTGTTTATCAGCTTGCTTAGCTCATTTATTTTTATAATTTTTAGTATTTATTTAACTGTTTTCAGCTAAGAGAGTTATTTCTTATTTGTCGAACCCAGAAAAATATTAATTGAGATGTTTACCAAAGCTTATTCATGAAATAATTTTACTTTAATTTGCATTGTTTAAAATAAGAATTATAAAGCTCAAGTATTATTCTTCCCTCAGAAAAAGAGAGTTGTCATGACTGATTCTATAAAAAACAATCTTACTTTTAATCAAATAGACATTTTAAGAAAAAAATTACAAATTTCCACCACTTTTACAAATGAAGGAAATGAACGAGTTTCTCGTTTCCTAGACACAGTCAAAGAAGCTGATACTGATAATAATCAAGTTATAAGCCCTGATGAGTTTCAGGACTAAGTAAGAAGACATTAAAAGTGTGGTAAAAGATGAGAATGAGGCAAGTACTCAGTCAATGAAATATTAAATTCCATCGGCACAAAATACCATATTTCTTTTGTTTAGGTACTTATGTACAAAACCAAAATATCCTTGACTTTAGCGGCAACAAAAATAAAATGGTTATAGATTTTTTAAATGAAGTATTTGTTCAAAGTCAAAATTATACTAATCTATCGAGTATTCCTCTTGGCAATGAAAACGGAAATCTTACTGTTGGAGGCAGAATTTTAACATCGACAAGCCCAAGAGATTTAAAAAACCCATTACAAACACTAAAAGAAAATAATAGGCTAGAAATTGATAAGAATACTAATGAGCCAAAAGAATATTTTTTTAGTTTTCCAGACGAAAATAATCAATCTGTACTTATACAAAAAGGGCCTTTTTATAAAGATTCTTGGAGCAATAAAGACTCTTCTGTGAAAGGACGATTTTTCCTTGAGAATGGAATTGAATATTATATAATTGCAAAACAAAATGGAGAGGTAATAAAATATAATATTCAAAAAGCAAATACTCACTCGTCAAATGTATTTGTAGAAAGAAACAATTCACAGTCTTTTTTAATACCAAGTCCATCAACAGATTTACAAGAAGTGGAGAAAAATTTAAGGCAGCAGGGTTTAATACTTGAAGCAATTTTGGGAACTGGCTTTATTGAAAATAATAAAACACCTACGGGCTATAGATACTTTAAACAACCAGATGGTCAAGTTTTTGAAGATAGGGGTAATATTTTTGGTCTTTTAGAAAAAACAGGGGGTTATGTATCCAGAGCAGATGGCTCAATCGAATTAATAGACCTTAGAGGAAGTACAGGAAAAGAAGTTGAAGCAAAAATTGCAGAGCTAAAGAATGACTCGACTGTCAGGTCAATTAATATTGGATTTGAAGTTTTTCGGGAATCAGATTTAGAAATACCTTCAAGCCAAGAAAGAGGAGAAACAAGATCGGCTTTCATCTTTGTAGATGGTCAATTTAAGTCGGCTGTTTCAACGCCAGTTATGTCCAAAAAAGACATATTAAATGTCGCAAAAGCAAAGTACCCAAACGGAAAAATTACGATAATAAATGGCGATGGAGACTTTTATTCTCAATTTAAAGTTAGAGGCGATAATAATTTTAGCTCTGATTTTGCAACTGGCTATAAAAACGCTAATTTGTTAGTTAGACCAATGACTGAAGAAGAAAAGACCTCCCCGCCTGCATTTTTAACCGAAAGATTTAATTCAGAAGCATATAAAAAAGCTAATCAAGAAGATAAAGCTGAGGATGCACGAAATCCAGAAAAAGTAGCTTCAAAACTGCGAGAAACAGCAAAAGGACTAGCTCAACAATTTATTGCAAGCTTAACTAAAATTCCCCCTCTCTTAACAACATCTTGAAAAGTATTATAGGCAATGATTGGGGGAGCTTTATCAGCTTGCTTGGCTCATTTATTTAATTTAAGTTTTTCAAGACTTTTCTTGTCAGACAATTTCGATTAAATAATAATTCTTGGCAAACTTAGTTTCATTGACTTATGATTAGAGCCTGTAAAATCTTATCTAAATAATAATAACTTGATCGGTTTAATTGGGGCTGGCCGTTGGGGCGAAAATTTAATCAGAAACTTTTTACAATTAGGGGCTTTATCCGCTATTTGTGATATAAACCCAGAGGCATTAAAAAAATCAGCTTGTAAATTTCCAAAAATAAAAAGAACAGCCTCATTTGATGAAATTTTAGAAGATAAAAATATTAAAGCCATAGTCATTTCGACACCTAGTATTACTCATCATGAATTAGCGAAGAGAGCTTTAATTGCAAAAAAACATGTTTATATTGAAAAACCTTTAGCTCGCACTGAAGCTGAAGCCATTGAATTAATTAAATTAGCTGATGAATTGAATTTGACTTTAATGGTTGGACATTTATTGCTTTATCATCCCGGAGTAAACAAATTAAAAGAACTTATTGCCAGCGGAGAATTAGGTCAAATCCGTTTTTTAAATAGTGATCGCAGGAATTTTGGTCTTTCTCGCTTAGATTCAAATGTTGTTTGGGATTTAGCTCCACATGATATTTCAATGATTGGTTATTTATTAGGTTCTACCGAAGTTGAATTAATTGAAGCTCGTGGATTTTCAACTTCACAAGATAATATTATTGATGTCGCTCACCTAGACTTAAAATTTGGCGATCAAGTTTATGCCCATATTCATAATAGTTGGATTGATCCACAAAAACAAGCTTTATTAACGGTTAATGGTAGTAAAAAAACAGCAGTTCTAAATGACACTCGCTCCGAAAGAAAGCTTGAACTTTATACAGTATTGCCAGATGGACAAGTTTTTATTGAGCAACCAATTTATTCATCAGAAGAACCTTTAAGATTAGAATGTCAGCATTTTTTAGATTGCATACAAAAAGAGGAAAAACCTTTAAGTGATGGAATTGGTGGTTATCAAGTGGTAAAAATACTTGAAAAAGCTGATATTGAAATGCGTGAAAAAAGTTTTTAATTATTTATTTTATATTTTTCACTTTTTAAAGACTTTTCTTCTTTGGTCAATTCATTGTCTGAAACAGCTTTTTGTTTATCAAGAAATAAATCTCTCTCATACTCAGCAATTATAAAGTCTAAATTTTGTTTATCAGTTTTATATTTCATTAAAAGTTGTTGCTTGTATAAACCTTCATTTTCGTCAATTCCTTTCAGTAAGGTTTTTAAAGATTCTCTCAGGAAAATAATTTGTCTTTTTTGATGATATTGAGCTTTATTAGAATCGATTAAACATCTTTTTAAGTCTTTTTCTATTTGGGCAATTTTTCCGTGCCAATCAGCAATTTGGTGCATACAATAAGCATGTGAAACAAAATTAGCTTGGCAATCATCTGGCCAGCCAGCAATAAAAGCAGTTTTGGTTGTTTTATTATTAGCCAAAGCACTAATAGCCAAATCTTCACTTAGCCATTTATTACCATTAATATTTTCTTGTTTAGCTTCATCTAATAAATTTTCGGCTTTTGTATAATCACCTTTTTGTAAAAAATAAAAACCTTTTAATGCCAAATAATCACTGACTTCGAGCTTTTCATGGTTATTTAATAATAAATCATCAGCTTTGTCAAATTCACGGTTTTCAATTGATTGATGAATTTCGTTTAAAACTATTTTGGCTTTTTTATCGGCTGGATTGGGCGACAGAAAAATTGAATTCAAATTAAAAAAATAAAAAAATGCTTTCAATAATAAAGGAGACAAACATAAAATAATTAAAACTGGAATTATAAATTGCAATTTAAATTTGCTAGCTATTCTCGGAATCAGAGAATCCATTTTTTGGTAAATTTTAAGACATAAATCTTTAAAGCTCAAACCTTTGAATGGATGAATATAATGAAAATATATAAATAATTTTAATCTTTGAAAAAAGAAACCTAACTTTTTCACTGTTAATTTATGAACTATGAAAGTGAGAATTCAAACTATCACCACTTAATAATTTTTTGCCACTATCACTTTCAAATTGTACCGAATAAAAAGGCTGAGACTTATTACCAAATAAACTTAAAATTGTACCAACCCCAAATGTTTTATGAGTTACCTTGTCGCCCGTTTGAAATTTAATTTCTGGCTTTGTAACTTTATTAATAACTGATTTAGGTTCTGAAATTTGAGTTTTTAAATTATTACTGGAACTTGCTCCATTTACTTTTAATTCTTTTAAACCATAGCCAGAATTATTACCTAAATTTTTACTCTCGTTTTTTGTCGCAGAAGAACCCCAATAACCAGTTAAATGATCTTTTGGTATTTCTTCTAAAAAGCGACTTGGTTCAGAATATTCTCTTTGTCCCCACAAACGACGACGACGGGCATATGTAATATAAAGTTTGTCTTCTGCCCTTGTAATAGCGACATACATTAATCTTCTTTCTTCTTCTAATTCTTCATGAGCAGTTGGACTACTACCCAAAGCCCGTGAATGAGGGAAAATTCCTTCTTCCAGACCAGTTAAAAATACTGATTTATATTCCAATCCTTTAGCTGAATGAACAGTTAATAAAGTAATTGCATCATCTGCATCAGTGTCTTTTTCGACATCACCAACCAAGGAAACCTGTGCTAAAAATGCACCCAAAGTTTTATCTTCACTTTCTTCGTGAAATTGTTGAGCAACATTAACCAATTCATGAATGTTTTCAATACGACTTTCTGTATCTTCATTTTCAGTCGCTTCAAGGGCAAATAAATATCCGCTCTCTTCCATCACAGCTCTGATTAAGTCTGGTATTGCTAATTTATCTACTCGGTCAATTAAACTATTAATTAAATTTATAAAATCATGAGCAGACTGAACAATTTTGGGCCCTAAAACTTTACTATCAACCAAATCTGCTAAAGCTTCATATAAGCTCAAACCCATTGAATCAGCTTTTTCTTCAATTTGAGCAATAGTTGAAGCCCCAATTCCTCGTTTAGGAGTATTAATAATTCTTTTTAAGGCATTAGTATCTTTCGGATTAAACATCAAACGCAAATAAGCAAGCAAATCTTTAATTTCCAAACGATCATAAAAACGCATGCCTCCAATAATATGATAAGCAATACGATTTTTAATTAAGCCTTCTTCAATTGCCCTGCTTTGAGCATTTGTTCGATACAAAACAGCAATTTCTTTTTGTTTTAGACCTTTGTCTTTTAGTCTTTTAATTTCACTAGCAATATAATTAGCTTCTTCCATTTCATCAGAAGCTTCAAAACAAATTATCTTTTCACCTTTTCCACGAGTGCCAATTAAGCTTTTATCAATTCTTTGCGAATTATTCTGAATGACGGCATTAGCCGCTACCAAAATTGGTTCAGTTGAACGATAATTAAATTCAAGTTTAATCAATTGAGCTTCAGGAAAGTCTTTCTGGAAATTCAATGCTAATTTATAATTTGCTCCTCTCCATGAATAAATTGATTGATCAATATCACCAACCGCACAAAAACTACGATTATTCCAATTTGTGGCATTTCGCCCTTCGGGACTAACCAAAAGAGATTTTAATAAATCATATTGCGTTTGGTTTGTATCCTGAAACTCATCGACTAAAATATGAGAAAACCTCTTATGGTAATGCAAGCGGCGTTCTGGATTTTTTTGAAAAAGCTGTAAAGTAAAAAGTAATAAATCATCAAAATCAAGAGCATTACTCTGTTGAAGCTTGTCTTGATATTTAAAATAAATTTCAGCTAATTTTTTCTCTTGTGGATTGCTGGCTTTGCGGGCAAAATCGTAGGCAGTTAAAGATTGATTTTTTAAATTGCTGATTAGGCTTTGGATTTGCTTGGGTGGATAAATTTTTTCATCTAAATTCAAAGAGCTTAAAGTAGACTTGATTGAGGTTAAAGTTTCGGCTGAATCAGAAATCACAAAGTTTTTAGACCATTTTAAAGCTTTTTCTTGGGCATTAAATAATTCAAAATTGTCAATTTCTTGCCTAAGAAGGCGATTACACAAACCATGAAAAGTCCCAATCCAAACTTGCTCAATGGCTTTTGTTGATTGACTTGACTTTAATAATCGGCTTTTCATTTCACGAGCGGCTTTATTAGTAAAAGTTACCGCCATAATTTCATTCGGATTAGTTTCTCTTGATTCGAGTAGATGTCTAACCCTATGAGTTAATACCCTAGTTTTTCCGCTACCAGCACCCGCCAAAACTAAAAAGGGACCTTCATTTAGTAAAACAGCGTCAATTTGTTGTTGGTTTAAAGTTGTTAAATCCAAAGTCTTTGCTATAAGTTCAGTCAATTATGAAAAGTTATTATAACATAGCAATAAAATCAAAAACATAAACACAAAAGTACATAAATTTGTTATTATTAGCTTTCGTATTTTTGTACGGGGCTATAGTGCAGTTGGTAGCGCGCTTCAATGGCATTGAAGAGGTCACCGGTTCGAATCCGGTTAGCTCCATTTTAATTTTTTCCTTTTACTTTAAATCCAAAGAAGCTTTATAAGCTCTGAGACCAGTTATTAAATAAGCACCTTGTACCATAAAAGAAATTAAGAACAAAATACTAATTAAACCAGTTCCTCCTAGCAAAAAACAACCAAAAGCTTGAATAATGCAAGCAGGCGTGGCCGCAAAGAAAGATAATTTAAGAATTTGCGAAAAAGGTAGAGACCATTTATCAGCAACACTAGCAATAGAAGCCAAAACTAAATTATTAATAGGCAAAACAAAGAAAATTAAGACTGAAAATAATAAAGCAATAATTGCCAAAGAGGTACTTGCAATGAATTTGGCTAAATTAGCTGGTGTAAAACGAGCGGTCTCAGAACCGAAATATTTTTGGAATAAAAGTGATTTTTGTAATTCTTTAAAAGAAATTATTTCAATACGAAAGCTGTCACTGAACATTAAGTTTTTATCATTCACTAAAACGAAAAGTGCATATTTTTCCTCTAATTCTTGAGTGTTTTTGCCATTGTCAATAATATAATGAAATTTTTTATTTGCACTTGGAATGGTTCGCACATATGGCAATTTGATGCTTGGGTCTTCAGGTGAAGCTTTTCCATCTTTAATTTTAACAATTGGAATACCTTGCAAGTATTTTTCAATTGATTTAGTTAAAGGGCTTAAAGTAGCGACTGAATATGCAATTGCAATCAAAATTGCTAAAAATATTGAATGTATTATGGTGTGAAGCCAAGAGGCTTTTAATGCTTTTGGATAAAAGTTAAGATCGACACAGCTTTCCCAGAAAGAGCTTATCCAACCGATTTTTTTATTTTCTGTATTATCTTTCAATTTATTTAAATGTTTAAATTTAGTATTAAGTTACTAATTGTATAAAACTTATTAAATTTCAAAGTAAATATTCTTATTTTTTATGTTTAATATAATTCGCTCAAAATAATATTTTCATAATGTTCAATTTTATCAATTGATTGCTGTCCTAACCGACTGCTTGAGCAAATTATAATAATATCAAAACGAATTTGAGCTTCTGATAAATTATTTTGGTTTAAATAGGCTTCAATCGAATATAAAAGTTTTTGGGCTTTAATTTTACTAATAGCCGCTAATCCATCTTCTAGGGCGTATTTGCCAGAGTTTCGACCTTTTATTTCAATAAAAACAATTAAATTATCTTTTTGACAAATTAAATCTAATTCTCCTTTATTTCCAGCATACCAATTGCGATGTAAAACCTGAAAGCCTTTCTCTGTCAAATAATTTTCAGCTATTTTCTCAAAGATTTGACCTTTTTCTCTGCTCATAAAAGATTTGTCTTGGCTTATATTTTAATTCTTTTCTAGTCGTGAAATATAATCTTTATTTTTGCTTCTTCTCAATTACCTGAGATATTTGATTTATCGCTTCTTGTAGAATATTTTTAGGATAACTATTAACAAAGCCATACCTTTCATCAGAAACTTTAGCTACTGTAATATTTTGTTCTTTGCATAATTTACTTGCTAGTTTTCCAATAGCAGTATTTTGCTTAAGAAAGCTTTTTTGTTCCGAAGAATTTAAAAAACCAATAACCGTAGAATATCCAGTATCACCAGAATTTTTAGAAATAGCTTCGATCGCTAAAGTTTGAGCATTTTTCACTGTCTCTTCCAGTTTTTCTATTCTTTGGTCATGGCTATCCAATCTTTCTTCATGCTCAATTAAAACTTGAATATTTTTGTGCAACATTTCACTCATCTGCAATAAAGCATGAGCCTTACTTTTTGGCTTAAAAAGGGATTGATATTTACTTTCTACTTCCAGATAATATTTACGAACTTCTTTACCTTTTTCAGTTTGAGCAAGCATGCAAAAAGATTTAAAACACTCTTTTGTTAATTTATACCTGTGAACTCCAACTGTTCCACCTTGCGGTCTGGAAGCCACCTCAACCAAAAAGTTGTAGTCAGAACTTTCTGCAAAATTTTTCTTTAGACAATCAACCGCTTTTTGCTTTGTTGAATAACCAGCCCATTCCAAAGCTGAATCAAAATCAACAGGAAATATATCTTCAGAAAGAACTATTTGTTCCAATTGTGTAGACAAATCTAAAGAAAGTTGTTCATTTTCCATTTTTACTTAATTCCTAAATTGTTTATATTTTGATAGAGAGGCTAAAAAATAATTTACAAATTATAATACATTCAACACTTATATTTTGTCTTGGCTTATTCAAACATAGAACTAACTGTATCTCCATTATGAATACGACAAATAACTTCAGCTAGCAAAGGCGCTGCCGATAATTGTTTGATTTTACTTATTCTCTTTTCTTCGGGCAAATAAACCGAATTTGTAATAATAAGCTGTTCAATACACGAATCTTGAATATTCTTTACTCCATTACCAGACATAATTCCATGAGTTGCACAAGCATAAATCTTTTTTGCTCCTTGGTCTTTTAGCATTTGAGCCGCTTTGCAAATAGTGCCAGCCGTATCAACAATATCATCTACCAAAACACAAGTTTTATCTTTGACATCACCAATAATATTAAAAACTTCAACTGTGTTTTTTTCAGTATAAGAACGCCTTTTATCAACTATAGCCAAAGGAGCTTCATTTAAACGCTTTGCAAAAGCTCTAGCTCTGCTCACACCACCAACATCTGGGCTAACAATTAATAAATCTTCTAGCTCTAAACCTTTAATATAATCTACCAAGATTGGGCTTGCAAACAAATGATCAACCAAAGTATCAAAGAAACCAACAATTTGACTAGCATGCAAATCCAAAGTTACAATGCGATGAACACCAGCAGTTTCTAGTAAATTTGCAATTAATTTGGCAGTAATTGGTTCTCTGCCAGAGGCTTTACGGTCTTGCCTAGCATAACCAAAATATGGAATTACAACATTGATTCTTTCAGCACTGGCTCTTTTTAAAGCATCAATAATAATCAATAATTCCATTAAGCTTTCATTGACTGGTGGGCAAGTTGGCTGAATAATAAAAACATCATCTCCTCTGACACTTTCTAAGACCTTGACATAAAGCTCTCCGTCTGAAAAAGGAGAAATACTAATATTACTTAAAGTATTACCTAGCTGAGAGGCTATTTCTTTGGCTAGTGGTAAATTAGACCGCCCCGAAAATAATTTGACTGAAGGAGCTGACCAATGAAACTTTTTCTGATCTTTGTCTTTAAGTTTAAGAGCTTCTTCTGGCATTTATATAAAATTAATATTTAGTATTTTAAAATATTTAATCAGTTTAGCAATTTGTTAATTAAGATGTTAAGTTTTATTTTCTTGAAAATATCAGGAAATTCTTCATGAAAGAAAATATAGTTTGGTATCAAATAAATCCTCTGTATTTCAGGCAAATTGCAGAAGAATATCAATTAATCGGCAAAGAAGAAAATCTTAATTTATTTGATTTGGTCAGAAAAGCTTTGCCAACTTTAAAGCAAAAAGGTTTTACTGGATTATGGTTAATGCCTTTTTACTTGACTGGGCAAATTAATAAGCGAGGACAAGGTCATTTATGTTCAATTAGTGAATATGAACTCGATTTACAATTTGGTAATGATAATGATTTAATAAATTTGATTCAAGCCGCTCAGGAAATGGGTTTTAAAATTATTGCCGAATTTATTGCTAATCATTTGGCTTCAGATGCGTCTTTTTTGCAAAATAAAACCAAAGATTTAATTTATTTAGACCCAGAAAATAAACCGTTTTTTGACCAAAATTGGACTGATACAATTAAATTAAATCATTCAGCTCCTGAAGTAATTGGCTTTGTCAGTGCAACTTTACAGTGTTTATTAAAATATTATAAATTTGACGGCTTAAGATTAACTTTGGCAAATTATGTTTTTCATGGAGCTGATAAGCCAATTAAGTCTGGCATGGGAGATTTTCAATTTTGGAGCAAAGCTTTGAGTAATACGGCTTTTGACGGAAAAATCTGGCTAGCCGAAGTTGAAGAAGAAAAAAATCATGATTTTAATGGCTATAAAGATCATTTTGAATTAATTAAAGACGGAATGACAGCTCAGGAAAACCAAATTCCTAATTTATTTTTTAAACAATTTAGCTTTCAATTAATTGGTAAAGTGTTTCAGGAAAGGTTTTTTAATGAATTATTTTATCAAGCTCAAATCGCTCACTTGGCTGGAATAGACATTAAACAAGGCTTTTATCCATTTTTGCATTATGCGACTAATCATAATCATTGCCCAAGTTTAAGTTTGTATTCCTCGCCAGAAGCTTATATTTTAAGTTCAGAAATAATGGCTTTTTTACCAGGCGATTTTTCAGTTTATGCAGGCGAAGAGTTTGGCTTAAGAATAAAACCAAGCTTAATGGGCATTAATTATTGTGATGAAGCGGGCAATATGCTTGAAAGCAAACAAATTAAATTCAGCGATCAAAATACCAAAAACTTAATCAATGAGAGCTTAAATTTTGCTTTGAATTTGCGTTCATCAGAACAGACTTTGCAAAAGGGAAACCTTTTAATTGCTCAAGTTTTAAATGAACATAATTCTTTATCAAGATCTTTAGTGGGCTTTGTGCGATATTTACCCGAAAAAGAAGATTTAATTTTGATTGTGGCAAATTTATCAAATAAAGAAGCTAGAGGAGAGATTAAAAGCTTTTTTCGTACTTTTGACTTTCCAGCATATGAATTTAAATTGGCTGAATTATTAGCTTGGATTAAACCAAATAAAACAGGCTCAAAATTAAAACTAGAAGCCTTAAAACCTGTTTTAGTCGATTATATTTTGGAACAACAAAATAAAGCTTTTCATTTCACTTTAAAACCCTTGTCCAGTCAATTTTTTAAATTTAAATTTATGTAAAAACATTAAATAAATAATAAGTTTTAACAATCTTTACAATCTTTTCTATTTAAACATTGTTTGGTATAATATTTTCTTTCATATTTACTAAATTAATAAAATGGCAGTAAAAACTAAGTCGAAAAGTAATACTAATACTACTTCGACCGCTAGCAAAGTTCGTATAAGATTAAAGAGCTATGATTCTAGACAAATAGATTCAGTTGCAAAACATATCGCAGATATTATCAAACAAACTGGTGCAGAAATAAGCGGACCTTTTCCTTTACCAACTCGTTTAAGACGGTATTGTGTAAATAGCTCAACCCATGTGGACAAACGGTCTGGCGAGCATTTTGAAATTAGAGTGCATAATCGTTTAATCGAAATTATAAATCCACTTGACGAAACCATGGTTGCTTTACAGCGAATGGATTTGCCAGCTGGTGTTGGTGTTAAAGTTCAGGTAATTGGAGGCTAAAATGTTAGGTTTATTGGCAAAAAAAGTTGGAATGACTCAAGTCTTCGATGCAGAAGGAAATGGAGTTCCAGTTACAGTTTTAGAAATTTTAGAAAATGCTATTACTGAAAAAAGAAATCAAAAAGAGCATGGTTATAATGCTATTCAAATTGGAGGCGAAGCGGCGGCCAAAGAAAGCAAGCTCACTAAGCCAGAACTAGGGCATTTGAAAAAGAGTAATTCAGCTTTATTCAGAACTTTAAAAGAGTTTAGAGTTTCGGTTGAATTATTAGACAAATATGAAGTCGGGCAAGCTTTAGACGCTAGCGAAATACTTGGAGAAGAGGGTTCATTAGTAGATGTAACCAGCAGACCAATTGGCAGAGGAACTAGCGGACGCATTCAGCGTTGGAATCAGCACAGAAGAACAATGACTCATGGTACAAAACATCATAGACAAATTGGATCGGCTGGAGCTGGAACAACACCTGGACGGGTATTAAAAGGTTTGCATATGCCGGGGCGAGATAATAATTTGAGAACTACTTCTCACTTACAACTTGTTAAATTAATGGAATTTGAAGGCAAGAGAGTTGCTTTGGTAAAAGGTTCAGTACCTGGTTATAAAGGTTGTTTGGTGGTAGTGCAAGTAAGCAAAAAAGCTGGTACTTGGAATAAATTGGCCTTTGATTTAGGTAAAGCCATTAAAAGAGTTTAAAGGTAAAAAAGGAAAGAAATGAAACTTAATTTGCATAATAAAGAGAATAAACAAATCGGCGATATAGATATTTCTGATGATGTTTTTTTAAGTGAGCCAAGCGTGCATTTGGTGCATGAAATGGTTTTACTACAACATACTCGTAAAGTCCGTACTGCTTCAACAAAAACAAAGTCGGAAGTACGAGGTGGTGGAGCTAAACCTTGGAAACAAAAAGGAACTGGACGAGCCAGAGCAGGTTCAATTCGTTCACCATTGTGGAGAGGGGGCGGTGTTATATTTGGACCAAAATCTCAATTAAGAAGCCCTTTTAAAATGCCAAAGAGAGCCAGATTAAAAGCTCTTTGTTCCGCTTTAGCTTTAAAGAAAGAGGAATTAGTTTTAATTGATGCTTTTCCAGCTTTTGATGTTCCAAAGACCAAAGAAGCAATTTCTTTATTAGGTTTTTTCAGAGATGATAATCGTAAAACTTTGGTTTTAGTTGATCAAAGCGAAGATGCCTATAAAAATTTGCAAAAGAGCTTAAATAATATTGAAAAATGCAAAATCTTACATTGGCAAAATTTGAATCCGCATGATTTGATGAATGCTCAATTGATTATTTGCGATCAAAATACAATTAAAAAAATTGAAGCTTGGCTTTTAACCAGAAAATTCCGTAAAGGTTTAAATGAAGAGGTAATTACTAATGTCTAATACTGAAGAATTGCAATACGAAAGAAAAGAAAAGCGCGTCATTTTAGCTCCGATTATTACTGAGAAATCAACTAAATTGGTAGCTAATAAATGTTACACTTTTCAAGTTGATGCTTTGTCTAATAAAGATCAAATCAGCCAAGAATTTACTCGAATTTTTAAAGGTAAAGTTTTGAGAATAAATACAGTGGCCGAAAGATATAAACTAAAGAAAACTAAAAGAGGTGCTCGCAGAAAGCATCCAACTAAAAAAGCTTATATTTTTACAGACATTGAATTAGATATTTTTCCTAAAATTGAATAAAACTTAAGTACCCCCTAGCCCCCTTAACAGGGGGAATTCAAGTGTTTCAAGTAAAATGAAAAATAAATTATTTATTACTGTTTTATTTATTAGTATTTTAAGTTTGGGTGCTTGTAGTGATAAGTCTGAAATAAATAATAAAATTATAATTAAACAAATTAATGATGTTGAAAATGGTAAAAGTCTCTACAAAAGCCAAACTATTAATATTAATAATACTGAATACAAGCAACTTTTACACGGTAAATCTGGTAAATATGGCGGTAATTTAATTTTAGCTTTGGGTGGTAATGGACCAAAGACTTTTAATTATTGGGCTTCAACTGATGCTACTAGTTCTCAAGTTAGCGGTTTAATGTTTAGTGGCTTACTCGAAAGAGATCCTTGGACTGGTGAAATGCTGCCAGCTTTAGCCAAAAACTATGAAGTACAAGATGGTGGCAAAACTATTATTATTCATTTGCGGAAAGGCTTAAAATGGTCTGATGGAAAGCCAATTACTAGCGAAGATATTGATTTTACTTGGAATACAATTTTAAAAGAAGGCTTTGAAAGGCTTGGTGCAAGAGAAACAGTTTGCGTGGATGGCAAATTTCCGGAAGTCAAGATTATTGATAAATATACAGTATCTTTTAAGACAATTCGAGTTTTTGCTCCCCTGCTTGGTGAATTAGGTTATTCAATTGCTCCCGCCCATTATTTTAAACCGATTTTAGAAAAAGCCAAGCAAGGTTTAAGCCCAGACAAAGCTCTTGAAAAGCAAAAGCAAGTTTTTTCATCGATTTGGGGTGGAGATGTAAATCCAGCAGACTTGATTGTAAGCGGTGCTTTTAAACTTAATCATTATGCTAAAAGTGAGAGAATTGAATATATTAAAAATAAAAATTATTATGTTTTGGACGCTGACAAAAAGCATTTGCCTTATATTGAAAAGCTAACTTATTTAATTTTACCGAGTGATGATTTGGAGGTTTATAAGTTTACTTCGGGTGAAATTCCTTTTCTGGGCTTAAATCCAGACACTTTTGCTTTGCTGAAAAAGGTAAAATCCAAAAACAATTTTGCGGTTTACGATCAAGGACCATCTAGCTCTTTGATATTTTGGGCTTTTAATTTGCAAAAAAACAAAAAAACGCCAGCTAGCATTTGGTTTAATGATAAATCTTTCCGAACGGCTTTGAGTAAAGTTATTGATAGGCAAGCTATTATTAATAGTATTTATTTAGGCTTGGGCAGTCCAATTTGCTTGATTCAGCCAGATAATTCTATTTATTTTAATAAGCAAATAGGCCGTGAATGTAATCCAAAAGCTAATCTGGAAGAAGCCAAAACTATTTTAAAAAAAGCTGGTTATAAATATGACGCTGAAGGTAATTTGCATGACGGCAAAGGTAATTTAATTCAATTTTCTTTATATACAAATGCTGGTAGTAGCTCAGAGACAAATTCTCCACGGGAATTAATGGCTGTTTTAATTAAAGAAAATTTGGCAAAATTGGGTATTAAGCTAGATATTAAAGTGGTTGAATTTAATAATTTGGTAGCAAGGCTTACGCAGACTGGTGATTGGGAAACTACTATTATGGGCTTTAGCGGCGGAGATCCATTTGAGCCTAATAGTTCAGCTAATTTTTTATATTCAGATTCACGATTACATATTTATGATCAAAGACCACCAGACAAAAAAATAAATGATTTAAGACCTTGGGAAGCAGATATTGACTTTAATGTAAAACAGGGAACTGCTTATTTAAACTTTGCAGAAAGGCGAAAATATTATGATAAAGTTCAGGCTATTTTGTGGGAAGAAAAACCTTTAATTTGTTTAGCGGTACCCAAAAGCCTTACTGCCGTGCGTGAAAATTATATTGGGAACTTTATGCCTAGCAAAGCGGCTGGACTTTCTCATAATATGGAACAATGGTATTTAAAACAATAAAGCTTTAAACTTTAAATATAATAATAAATCCAAAAAAGCTAATGTTAATCTATGAATTAAATAGTCAAAAAACTTTAAGCTCTCTTGAATTAAAAAAAGAGTCTGGTGTAATAGGAAGTGAAAACATTGATCTAAGAGAAGTGATGAACTTGGTCAGTAGTGGAAAATTTGCTTCTTTTGATGAAGTAATTATTGATGAAAAAACCTCTGACGATTTATTGAATAAATTTTGGCAAGAGCATTTGCATACAGATGATGAAGTAAGATATTTTTTGGAAGGTAATTCTATTTTTGATGTGCGTGGCTCTGCTAACCAGTGGATTAGAATTGAAGTCTGTGAAAAAGATTTTATTACAGTTCCAGCCAATTTGTATCATAGATTTTCAGCTCCCAGCAAAAAAGTAAAAGCTATTCGTTTATTTTCTAATACTGCTGGCTGGACTCCAATTTATCGTTGAATATAATAAGTTCAAGAGACTACTTTTTTAATTTAATTTAGACCAAATTCCACCAACTTTTTTCTCTTTGGGAGTGTCTTGAGCGGGACTTTGTACTTCTGTATTTTCCTGTATTAACTCTTCACTTTTTGGTATTGGCATAATACTGGCAGTTTTATTAATAGTCAAACTATGTTGCTCTTCTTCGGTATTTTCTCTTGTTTGAGGTATTGGCTTCGGATTATTATTGCTGAAAGTGGTTTTGGGTGATTGCCTCAAAGTTTGGCTTAAAAGAGCATCTTTGTATTCTAATTCTCTTTCTTTTAAAGTAAAAGCACTACTTAGTTCTTCATTTGAAGATTCAAGCTCTCTAATTCGTTTAAGCATTTGCTCTCTTTCATCTTGGAATCTTTGTTCAATTTGATGAGATCGCTTGGTTGCTTCAATAATTTCTTCTCTGATGCGAGCCTGTTCATCAGCTAATTTTATTTTTAAATCACTTAATTCTTTTTCAACATTATCTGCTTCTTGAGAACGGATTTTTAATTTGTCTTCCAGCTTTTTTTGAGTTTGCAACAAATCATTTATTTCTGCTTGTGATTGAGTCATCTGTCTTTCGGCTTCACTTTTGTATAAAGTAAATTCACGAGAATATTTTTCAGATAAAACAGCTTCCAAATCATTTTTTGACTGAACAATTTTATTTAATTCATCTTTTATATTATTAATTTCTCTTTGATGATCAAGACGAAGCGAGTCAAAATCTCTTTCATGTGAGCGAATTCTTTCAATTAATTCTTGATTTTCAACTTTAAATTTTTTGCTCTCTTGCTCAGCTAAATCTAATCTTTCTAAAGCTTCATCAAATCTAGCCTGATTTCTTTCGGCCTCATTAGCTTTGGTTAAATAATTATTCATCAAAACCTGAAACTCTGGACTAGCTGAATTAGACTTACTTTCTACTAAAGCTAGCTTATCTAAAATTTGCTGTAAAACATCATTTAATTTATAGGGATCAATTTGATAATCTGTCATAATTAAAAATCATTAAGCTTGAAATATTTTATAGCTTATTTCTAGGCAAGTATAGTTTATAGATAAAATTCTACACAAAAAAGAAAATTATTATCAATATTTCCAAAAACTAATTAACTTAAAAGACAAAAAACCGATCTCTTTGACAATCAACTAAGTGAAGCAGAGTTTTTAAAACTTTAATTAAAACTCTTGCGAAAGCCCGCCTGAATTGCCTCCGTTTCAGTTTCAAAACAATTTTCAGGATTTGTTCTTTTGTAGGCAGAAGCATCGGGCAAATGATAAATTTTGGTATTTTTCAAATTATTTATATTTCCTTTAATTGGCTTATCTTTGGGGCAAATTCTCCATTCTAAGCCTCCTTGTAAAACTAAACTATCTTTTGGGATTTTTATTTCTTCATTCTCTTCGGCACGCAATGAGCGAGTAAATAAAATTAACAAAAATAAAAAACTTAAAGCATAAATATTTTTATTCTTGATCATTTTTGCTTTCATAATTTTAGCTAGCTGTCTGAAGCATTAATTCAACCAAATCATCAAATTCAATACCTGCTTCTTTGGCTTGGGCTGGCAAATCACTAGTATCAGTCATACCGGGTAAAGTATTTAATTCCAAAACAATAATTTTACTTGGGTCTGCTTTGCTAATAATCATGTCTACCCGTGCATAACCTTTGCAATTTAAAGCTCTAAAACAACGAATGGCTATTGATTCAATTTTTTTCAAAAGGTCTTTTTCTAAAGGAGCTGGCAAAATAAATTCGGTTAAACCTTTTGTATATTTGGCTTCTAAGTCATAAAACTCATTTTTACTTTTAATTTCTAAAATTGGTAAAACAGTTAATTTATTTTGTATTTTTAATAAACTAACTGTTATTTCCCGACCTTCCATAAAGTCTTCAATCATCCATTCATTAAGGCTTTCAGGCATTTTAAATATTTGATCTTCTAAATCTTCTAATGAATTAACTTTGACTACACCAATACTTGAACCAGATTCTAAAGTTTTTAACATTAAAGGAAAATTTAAGCTCTCTTTATTAATATCACTAAGTAAGCTTCCTCTGGCGGATTCAATATTATTAGCTTTTAAAATTTGCTTAGTAAAAAACTTATTCATACAAATAGCACTTGCTAATACTTTTGAGCCAGTATAAGGTATTTTCAGCCATTCCAAAACCGACTGTAATTTACCATCTTCACCAAAATTACCATGAGTACACAAAAAAGCATATTCAATTGAACCAGCAGTTTTTAACTCAATCAATTGCTCCAAACACTGAATATCCAGCAATGAAACATTATAACCTTTTCGATCTAAAGCGGCAAAACAAGCTCGACCAGACCTTAAAGAAATTTCTCTTTCACCAGAGATTCCGCCAGCAATAACAACTATTTTCGAATCTTTACGCATAAAATATAATTTACTCCTTTAATTGATTAAGCTCAGAGACTTGCGAGATTTTCTTTAAATTATAAATATTAATAATTAAAGCTAAGCCAATTGCAATTTCAGCTGAGGCAATTGCCATCACAAATAAAGAAAAAACTTGCCCACGCACAAAGGCCAAATCGGTAAAACGAGAAAAAGCAATTAAATTTAAATTGGCAGCATTGAATAAAATTTCGAGACTAATTAAGGTCTTTAAAATACTATTACTGGTCAAAACTCCATATAAACCAATGCAAAATAAAGCCGCTCCTAAAGTCAAGTATTTGGCAAGAGAAGAAACTTGTATTAAAGTACAAATACTAAAAATTCCAATGACTAGCAAAAGCAAAAATAACTTTATTAATAAGCTAAAATTTTTCATTAATATAAACAATAAGTCAATAAATTATTTCATTTAAAACAATAAATATACAAGAGAGGTCTGTATTTAGTCAAAAGGCTTAATACCTAGCATTAAATAAAGATAACTTTAAGAAGAGGAGCTTTTGAGGAATGATTTAATTAATCAAGAGGCTTATTCTTATAATATTCAGATAAACTCTGAAGGAATGAAAGCTAAATTAAATTACACTCCCCCTGATTTGACTTTGAAATAAATGCTTTATCTTTTTGATTTAATAATATAATAACTAGAACTATGAAAAAGATAATAATATTATTATTTT
>CANLFK010000012.1 GCA_947489925.1 Candidatus Caenarcanales bacterium | reverse complement strand
AACAAATCAAAAATATTAATAAGTTAAATTAAGTTAATAAAAGTTTATATTAATTATATATTATAAGAAAACTATAATTACTGAAAAACACTTTAATCAAAAAATCATCATTTAGTTTATGTCAAATTCTTTACTGAAAGATATTCCTCAAGTTCAAACCTTTCCTGAAGCTAAAAACCAAATAAGCAATACTTTTACTTTTGATCACAGATTATGGCCATTACTTGGAAGCCATTTATTTATTGATATTTATAATTCACTTTTTCCGCTTATTACACCGCTTATAATTGCCAAATATCATTTATCTTTAACTTTTATTGGTTTTTTGTCGGCTTTAGTTAATTTTTCGGGTTCATTTATGCAACCAGTTTATGGTTATTTATCTGATCGCTTTAAATCAGCTTCTTTGGTTTTATATGCTCCATTTTGTATTGCTTTAGCTTGTTTTGGTATTGCTTTAATGTCTAATTTATATTTATTAATTTTGTCTTTAATTTTGCTAGGAACTGGCTTTTCGCTTTATCATCCGCAAGCAACTTCGACAGTCGGTCTTTTAAGCAAAAACTGTAAATTTAATCGTAGTAGTTTTATTTCTTTATTTGTGGCTAGTGGATCTTTGGGTTCATCAATTAGTCCTTTTTTCATTTTATTATTTATTTCTGCTAATCCAGCCAGTCTCAAAAATTTGGTTTGGGCTTGTATTCCAGCTTTAATAGCTTATGTTTTTTTGTATACAACCTATTATTCGTCTGATAAAGATTTGAGTTTAAAAAAAGTAAAAAATAAAAATATCGGCTTTAAACAATTAATTACTATTTTCAGTCAAAAAGATTTGGTTTTGCTCTCTAGCATTGTGGCTTTGCGTTCGGTTAGTATTTTGACTTTAATTGCTTTTATTTCACAGTTAATCACTCATTCTTGGCATGAATCCTTAAAACTAGCTGGTTTCGCCACTTTACTTTTAAATGCTGGCAGTTTCTTTGGCGGTCTTTCAGGTGGCTTCATTTCACACAAAATAAGTCCAAAATTGGTTTTAGCTTTTTCACTAACGGTTTCAGCACCTTGTTTATTTGCTTTTTTAATTTATAAATCTATTTTATTTTTGGCTCTAGGAACTTTCTTTTCGGCTTGGTCTAATTCTGTTTGTGTTTCAATGTCTCAAAATATTGTCCCAAATAAAGTTCAAGGCTTTGCGTCTAGCTTAACAATGGGTTTTGCTTGGGGAGCTGGAGCTATGATTATTCCTTTTGTTGGTATTATGGCGGATGCAACCAGCTTAAATGAAGCTTTAAAATATTTTCTGCCAATTCCTCTTTTATTAGCTGGTTTTTTATGTTTATTGCTAAAAGATAATAATTAAGGTGAGTTTTCTGAATCACAGATAAACGCAGATGAAAAAATGACACAGATACTTTAGGCTTTGTCTTTTGGCTTTGAGAGAGCTTTAACTTTAGCGGAAAAACTGTAAATAAATATCTGTGAAATCCGTGTTATCTGTGCCAATCTGCGATTCAGAAGTTATGAGAGAGCTTTAACTTTAGCGGAAAAACTGTAAATAAATATCTGTGAAATCCATATTATCTGCGTTAATCTGCGATTCAGAAGTTATGAGAGAGCTTTAATTTTAGCGAAAAAATTATAAATAAATATCTGTAAAATCAGTGTTATCTGTGCTAGTCTGCGATTCAGAAAAGATTTGTTGAGTTTGTTTATCTTTATTGTTCAGACTTTTTAGATAAATTGCTGATAATAACTGGCACAATAAAAACTGATAATGTAATTAAAGAAGTGGCTAAATCTGCATTATGACTATTAATTGAGCTACAAATTGTATTATCTTTCCAAAACATATCACAACTACCAGAAAGAACTAATTTAATGCCCAGCAAACCAATAACAATAAAAGCACATTGCTCTAAAAACGGGAATTTTTCCATTAGGCTTACAAAAAATTGAGCCGCAAATCGCATAGATAAAATACCAATAAAAACTCCAATACAAATCAAACCAATTTTATTCGTAAAAGCAACAGCCGCAAAAACATTATCAATCGAAAAAGCCAAATCCATAATTTCTACTAAAATAACAGTAGACCAAAAAGGCCCGATTTTATTAATTATTTTTTGATAAATTGGATTATTAGTTTTGCTAACAATTTCATCATCACTCTGATCAATAGTCTTTTCAGCTTCAGCTTTATCTTTAAAGTATTTTATAGCAAGCCACAGAAGATATAATCCACCCAAAGCCTTAAGCCAAACTACTTTAACCAAAAGACCAGCAAATATTAAACATATTCCCCGAAAAACATAAGCACCCAAAATACCATATTTTAAAGCTTTGGCTCTTTGCTCTTCTGGTAAATCCATAACCATAGTGGCAAGGACAGCCGCATTATCCAGCGAAAGTAAACTCTCAATGACAATTAAATTTAAAATTACAAAGAGAGCTGAATTTAAATCTGAGCCGAATAAAGACTGAAAAAATTCCATTGACTTTTTTTATTGACCTTTTATTTTTTATACTTATTCAAAACATCTTCTAAGCCATTCAAGCCTCTTCCAATTATATCTCCCAAAGTTGTAAATCTCCATTCACCATCTTTTTTATAAAGTCTGGCAACTTCCATAGAGGTCGCAGTTGAAGCATCTTCACTTAAATCAAAAGTATATAAAACTTCATTAGTTTGTTCATTATATAATTTCACTTTGGCACTTTTTACTCGCCCAAAAGTTGCAATATCACTGGCAACAGTTTCTGGCTTATTATAAGAAGTAATAGCCGCCAATAATACTTGCACTTCAGCTGGTAATTTAGCTAAATCAATAATAATAGTTTCATCATCTCCATCTCCATCTCCAGTCTTATTATCGCCAGAATGCTTAATTGCACCATTATAAGCTTCGGTTTTATTATAATAAACTAAACTATCATCAGCCAACATTTTAGGATTATCTTCGCCATTTAAAATAATTAAAGAAGCGTCCAAATCAGCATTAACACCTTCTTTGATGTCCCAGCTTAAACCAAGTTTGATTTTTTGCAAGGTTGGATTCTCTTTGCTTAAATTGACTCTTTCGCCCTTTGTAAGATTAATTGGCATATTATTTTCCTTATATTTTTTGGTTTTTATGAAAGATGATTTTTTCTTTCCCTTTTAATTAACTCTTCAATCAAAATCTAAGCTAAATCAGCTAGAGGCTTTAAACCTTTAACTAAATTTTCAAAAGCTTCAAAATGATTCATTGCCAAATCAGCTAATTGCTTGCGATCCATTTCGATATTATTGTGGTTTAGCATATTTATCAAAGTGCTATAACGAATACCAAGCATACGAGCAGCGGCATTTATGCGGATAATCCATAATTTACGCATATCTCTTTTTATTTTGCGACGATCAGTGTAAGCATGTTTTCCAGCTTTGACAAATGAACGATCAGCAATAGTAAATAAACGACTCGGAGCTCCTCTGTAACCTTTGGTAGCTTTTAATGTTTTTTTCCGTCTTTCACGGGCAACATTTCCTCTTTTAACTCTTGACATGGTTTTTTATAATTTATGCGTAAGGGAGAAGTTCTGACAAACGTTTTGCATTCACTGCTTTTAAAGTTTTATGCTTTCCTAATCTTCTTTTGGTTTTAGCTCTCATCTTGGCATTTAAGTGTTTAACACCAGTTTGTTTAGCCAAGAATTTGCCAGTAGCGGTTTTTTTGTATCGCTTGGAGCAAGCTTTATTAGTTTTTAGCTTAATTTTAGCCATAACAGAAATAGATAAAGTAAATAAAAAATCGAATGAGTGATTATATTATCATTAAAATTATTAAATTAAAAGTTTTTCTATTTGAATTAAGCTATTTTTTTACTTTATTCCTGATGGCTTGCCCGAACTCAAATAATAAAAATAAAGAAATACTTTTTTGAAGAAAATAAAGAACAGCAATGAATATCTTTCTCAGTACTGAGACTTGATTTTCTTCGTCCATTAACTTAAACGGATCAAAAGAAAAAGTAGAAGCTTCAATTGATAGTTTTATTGCTTGAAAGTCCAATTGACAGCTCTCAGATAAAGGAAAACATAAATTATTGTTAAGAATTAGAGAATAAACAAAACTTGAAAGAAGCAATAAGAGAATTAAAAAAATAATAGGTCTTCTAATGCTTAAGCCATAACCGCAAACATGATAATAAAACCAGTTAATCGAGAAGGGGGTTTTGAGAGGGTTTCCAGCATAATATAATTGCCAAAAATGAAATTCACTTGCCAGTTGCTCATCACCAGAGTTTTTAGCCGCTATTTTTAAAGAAGCATATTTTTCTTCCAACTGTTTAAAGTTTTCCTTTCCTATTTCTGGATCAGCTGATCGAACTTTAAAAAATATAAAATTAGGTGGCTTTAGTTCTTTCCAAGTACAATTTTCGAATTTAAAACCTTCAAAAGTACCATTTTCAACTGTAACCTTACTCATATCACAATTACGAAAAATAACTTGATTCTTTTCTTTCAGTGGACATTGATAAAAAATAATTTTTGGACTTTCTAAAGTTAAACCATCAAAAATAATTCTAGCTTCTTTGCTTAATTGAATATCTTGAAAACAAATTGTTCCATCACCACCTGTAATATTTGAAAAGTAAGCATCACTTTTAAACTGAGTTTTATAAAAGCTTGAGACTTCCTCTTTGAGTTTACTAGAATCCTTAGAATCAGTCTTTTTGGCATTATGGAAACTAGAATCATTAAAATAAACTTCTTTTTCAAATTCAGCTAGCCAGAAATTAGCACCACCTTCAAACTTAACCTTACTAAAATAGGTTTTTTCCTTAAATTTTGCTTCTCTAAAATTAGCTCTCTCTTCCTTCGATTTAAAGTTGGTCTTCTCGAAATTTGCTATTCCGTGAAATTCTGCTTCTTGAAATTTAGCGTTTTGAAACTGAGCTTCGTTAAACTTGGCTATTCCATTAAACTTAACATTTATGAAATAGGTTTCTTCTTTAAACTTTGCTCTTTCGAAATTAGCTTCACTATGGAAAACAGCGTCCCAAAAAAATATCTTTTGAAATTGTGCTTGATAAAAATGAGCTGTTCCGTAGAACTTTGCCTGCGTAAACTCTACTGTTTTCTCAAATTTGAGACCTTCGGAAATCTTCCATTGATCCGTATAATCTACTTCTTTGAAACCTTCGAAAATCTTCCACCGATCTATCTTAAAAAGTGAAGGAAAGATTACTTTGTCAAAATTAAATTCCTTGTCTATTTTATCTGACTGTAGCAAACTTCTAAAGTTAGAAGCAAAATGGAAATCAAAATCTTCTGGGAACACCCATCCTGAAAGATTTACACTAACAGATTCATTTTTGAAAGACCAATTTATCCATTCTTTTAAATTTTTTGTAAATTCTCCCTTGCTTAAGCCTGTAAGGATTTCATTTTTAGTTAAATCCTTGAAATAGTCATTGGTATATATTTCACAGGCTGGATAGTACAATAGACAGTTTAAAGCTTCAGTTTGTATTCTATCGCAAAGCTCACGCTCTGAGTAACGAGTATTTTTATCTTGAATAGGTAATCTTAAATCATGATCTACTGGTAAAAAGACTCGGGGATCAATTTTTATTTCTTCTAAACTCATTTATTTTGCCTATTCTGGAAAGAAAATCCATTTAGTATCTAATTCTTGTCCTCGATTCATTAAAGCTGTCGCAATTGGTGAAGCCATGGCTAAATCCATAATTTGTCCTTCTTTTCGCACCAAAATTGGTTTTCTTTGGTCTGTATAAGGAAATTCACGGCATTCATGAATTAAGCAATAATATTTTCTTAAATTCTCTGGAAAATAATTTTGAATTTTATTTAATTCATCAGCATTTAAAATATTGGCTCTCTTAGCTTTAAATAATTTGCGATTTAAAATTCGATTAGCTAAATCTTGCAGAATTAAATCTTGTTTTTGCTTGCTCCACAGCTTTAAATGAGTAAATATTTCACTATCATCAAAATTAAAAAAATCTTCTAAAGAAATCTTGATCTTTTTATTACTTTTATAAATTATCCACTTCCTGACGCTTTCACTTAAGGGCAAATCTATATTTTCACTAATTAAGTCTCGCACTCTGCAAATTAAACTGGTAAACATTGCATCAGCCGCTAAGGTTTTTTTGTGATGATAAACTTGCAAATACATTGAATAACGGGCAAATAAATAATCTTCGACTGCGTGAATTCCTTTTTCAGTAACAATTAATTTTACTTCACCGTCTAAATCAATTAATTCAAGCGACTGAATAATCCGCTCCAGTTGAAAAACCCCATATTTAGTACCAGTTTGATGACTATCACGAATTAAATAATCACAACGATCACAATCCAATTGACCCGAAATAATTTGAGAAATCCATTTTGGCTCTATTTTTTGCTCTAAAATATCAATTACTTTTTGTGGTAAATCCTTATTGTAAGCACTTAAAACTTGGTTTATTTCGGTTTTACCTTTAATATTTTTAATTGTCCAATCTTCATGTTCAAAACCAAAAGAAGGCTCACTGGAATGACTAAATGGGCCATGTCCTAAATCGTGCAATAAAGCTGAAACTAAAATCGCTGTATAAAAAGGTTTTACTAAGTCTGGGCTTTTAGACATTAAGCGATTTAGCATTGAGCGAGCAATTTGAAAAGTACCAATTGAATGCACAAAACGACTACTTTCCGCCCCGTAAAAAGTTAAATACGAAAAACCTAATTGTCTAATTCGTCTTAATCGCTGAAATTCAGTACATTCAATTAAATCAAGAATTAATTTTTCTTCAGGATATTTAGTATTTAATTCGATATTTCCATGAATTGGGTCAAGAAAAGTATATTTTTTTAACATAATATTTTATTTTTATTCATTCAAAAAGTATATTTTGCTAAAAGGTATAAAAGTTTGCATTAATCGCTGAAATCTTTCGGGTTGCTTTATCAAACGCCAAAACCACTCTAAACCAAATTTTTGCATAAAAACTGGAGCTCTCTCAACCAAATTAGCCCAAACATCAAAAGACCCACCAACTCCCATTGCCACACCTTTAAAACCTTTTGTATATAAATCAGCTAAAAATATTTCTTGTTTAATAAAAGGCATTGCAACCAATAAAAACTTGGGCTGAATTTCCAGCAAAACATTAGTTATTTGAGCTTGCTGAGAGTCATTAAAAAAACCATTATGTGCATAAATCAAATTAGCTTTTCCTAGTTTATCATTTATATTTTCAATTGATTTTTTCAAAACCTCATCAGTTGAACCAATTAAGGAAATAGGCAAATCAGCTTTAATTGCTTCCTTTAATAATTTCCAAGCTAAATCAATGCCAGCTAGCCTTTGAACTTGTTTTGCTCCTTTTTTGCGTAAAAGCCAAACTAAACCAATTCCGTCTGGAATAATTGCATCTGCAACCTGAACAGATTTTTGAAATTCTTTATTTTGACGAGTGGCAATTAACATTTCTGGATTAAAAGTTACAATCCTAAAGCCAGTTTCAGGCATTTTATTATTAGCCCAAATACTTTTAATATAATTCACCAAAGTCTCGGCATTATCCAAAGTTATTTCAAAATTAAATAGTTTGAATTTATTAAAAAAGCTCATAATTAATATATTTTTCTACTCAATAATATTCCCTTTAATTGCCCAAGGATTGACGGCTTCAACTTTTACATTTACTAAATCACCCGGTTTTTTGTCTGGATTACCAATAAAATTACAAACTTTTCCAGATCTAGTTCTACCGCTCCAAACTTCAGCATTTCTTTGGCTACGACCTTCAATTAATATTTCATGAATACTATTGACTGGATATTTTTGACGGCTTTGTTTTTCGGCAATTTCAGTTACCAAAGCATTTATATGAATAATTCTGGCTTGTTTTTTTTCAGCTGATACTTTTAAATTAGGGTCTGCTTCCCACTTTGCACCTGGTGTATTGGTTCGAGGAGAATACATAGCCGTAATGCAAGAATCAAAGCCGATTTTTTCAATTGTTTTGCAAGTATTCAAAAACTGCTCTTCTGTTTCACCCGGAAAGCCAACAATAAAATCACTGGTAATTCCAGCATTTGGCATTAGAGAGCGGATTTTATCAACCATTTTCATATATTTATCAACTTTATATACTCTAGCCATACGACGCAAAGTTTCATCGTCTCCCGCTTGCATTGGTATATGAAAATATTCACAAACTTTGGGCAATTCAGCCACTGTTTCAATTAATTCATCGGTTACATGGTGAGGATGCCCAGTCAAGAAACGGATTCTCTCAAGTCCTTTGATGTCATGAATATATCTTAATAAACCAGCCAGAGAGGTATTATCATTAAAGTCTAAACCATAAGCGGTTACATTTTGCCCCAAAAGAGTTACTTCTTTAAAGCCTTCAGCCACTAATCCTTCAATTTCTTGTTTGATAAAGTCAAGGCTACGACTCTTTTCACGCCCACGAACTTGCGGAACAATGCAATAAGTACAATTAAAATTACAACCCAAAATTACATTTACCCAAGCTGTAACAGAGGTTTGTCTAATAATAGGAGTTTCGGGTATTTCTTCGGGCAATTTTTCATATAATTCACATTGTTTTTCCCCAGATTTAGCCTGCTCCAAAAGTAAGTCTGGTAAACGGTGCAAATTATGTGTACCAAAAACAATATCAATATAAGGCATTTTCTTTTGAATCTGCTGACCTTTTTCCTGAGCCAAACAGCCAGCCAAAGCAATTAAAGTATTTGGTCTTTGTTGTTTAAGCTTATTCCAGCGACCCAAATTACTATAAGCTTTATCAGCAGCTCCTTCACGGATTGTGCAAGTATTAATAATTAATAAATCAGCTTCTTCTGGCTTATCAATTTCTTTGTAATTTAGCTCAGATAATAAACCTAACATTCTCTCTGAGTCAGCTTTATTCATTTGACAACCAAGAGTCTCAATATAACAATTTGGCATTGAATTTATATAGATACTTTTTTAATGATAAACATATTTTACACTCAATTAGTAAACAATGGCATTAATTAATGTGAGTTCGATCAACACCAAAGTCCTAGAATCGACATTCAAATAAAACTTTGAGGCAAGGAATTGCAAGTCTTTTTTCTAAAGAATTTTATTTTAATTGCCCCGCTTTCCATAAATGTTAAAATGAATATATATTTCTGTTTTTTTATTGATTATGAAACTTTTTAATTGGAATTTTTTATTACTATCTTTTTGCATTTTCTCTTCAAGTTCATGCCAAGGGCAATTTCCTATCGAAGATAATATTTCCAAATCGCAAAATACAATTGATAAAGATACAGCTGAAAAATCTACGGAAGAGCAAAAAGAGCCAATCGAACAAAATATAAACAAAGAAGCTGAAACTATTTCGCCCAGCCGTAGATTAAAAGCTTACTGGACTTTCATTGATCCAGACAGCAAAGATTCTTTTGATTACAGACTAAATATTGAAGATACTGAACAAAGAAAAGTTATTTTTTCCCGCAAAATGAAAGTTCCTTTTCATGAATTAGCTAAGCCTGAAATAAAAAATAAATTAATAAAAATTGAAAAATTATCAAATACATTACTCTTAATCAGTCAGCCCGAAAAATATAATGCTGAAGGTGATCCTGTAAAATACAAGTATTTATTAATTAGCCCAGACACCAATGAAATTAAAGAACTTGATTGTAATAAAGATTTTGCAAATGGTTATGAAGTTAGAGACTTTAATGAAAAAGAAAAAACTTATAAATGTTTGGGTTTAAAAGAAAATAAAATAAAAACTGAAGAAGCAGAATATCCTTTGCCCGAGTTTAAAAATTTAAATAAAACAGAAGCTGAAGCGAAAAAACAAATTAAAGAAAATAAAGAATTAAAAATCAGAGCTGAACTTAGCCCTTTTGATGAAGTAAACGGCAGTTCTATAATTGGTGAAAGAGCAAATTTGAAAGTGTTTAAAGATAATACATTAATTTATGAAAAAAGCTTTAGCGGACATTGCACTGATTGTAAGCTTGTAAATCAAGATCATTGGCAAGAAAGCTTTAAAATTGAACAATTAACCGAAGATAAAATTTTACTCTCTCAAAAATTAGCTGAAGTGAATGAAACGGGCAAGCTTTTGGCGAATGATTTTATTTATAGTTCTTTATTAATAATTCCGAGCAAAAATAAACTTATACATTTAGATTGCGGAGAAAACAGCTCTGAAACAGACTTTGCTTATAAATTAGACCATAATTTCTTTTATTGCCAAAAACTAATTGCAAATCAGCAATCTGAAATAATAAAAAGACCTTTACCAAAAATTTGATTAAAAAGTTGCAATTAAGGAATAATTAAATATAAATAAGTTATTGCTCAATATATTTCAAGTTGAAGAAAATTATGCTTTCAATTCACAATTATCAGAAATTACCGTTAATTTTATTTTCGGCTTTTTGCATATTTAACTTTCCAAAAAGTAATTTTCAGACTATTTCATTGAAAGCTAATTATCCAATGCCTCCTGGCCAGCTACAAGCTAATTATAATCCATATCCACAGCAACAAATGCAGGCGATGCCAATGGATCAGGCAAATTATCAAATGCAGCAAATGCAAGGCAATGGTATGCCCGCTCCAATGCTCGCTCCGACTATGTATCCGCCTTATCCGCCAATGCAAGACCCAAATTCTAATTATCCACCAATGGATGGAATCGGAGGTATGGGAATGCAAGACCCAAATCAGCAACCACCTTTTGGTTCACCCAGTGAGCTTGACCAGAATGATCCTTTACAACAAGCTTTATCTTTACACCAAGCTGGTCGATATGCTGATGCAATTCAAATTTATGAAAGTATTATTATTAATAATCCGCCAGATCCTCGTATTTATGCCAGTATGGCTGATGCACATTATAGATTAGGTAATACTGAGAGAGCTTTAAAATACGCAGTTGAAGCTTTAAAACTTGATCCTAATTATTCATCGGGGCATTTACTTTTGGGTACAGTTTTGGGTGAAATGGGTGATATGATTCGGGCAATTAGAGCATATGAAAAGGTTATTGCCTTGGATCAAAATAATCCATATGCTTATTATAATTTGGGGCTTTTATACTATAAAAAATCTGATATTAGATCTGCCCTTGAATATTTAGAAAGAGCTAGAGATTTAAATCCGAACGATGCAAATATTTGGAATAATTTAGGAGTTGCCTATTATGATAATAATCAATTGTCTAAAGCTTCAGCGGCTTATTCACAAGCTTTAAGTATAAATCCTAATTATGAAACTGCTGCCAAAAACTTTGAATTGGTAAGAGGAAAAATGCCAGCTTCTAGTTTAGGAATTGCTAGTACTGCCCGCAAAGGAAAAAAGAAAGTATATGCTAAAAAACATAATAAGAAAAAAACAGTTGTCAAAGCCGCCCAAAAAAAATAAAACTCAACTCTGTAAAGCTAAAACAGAAAAGGTATAATAATTAATAATTTTTGAATTTAAAATTTAGTCTATATTTATGCAAATAAAAAGAGCTTTAATCAGCGTTTATGATAAAACTAATTTACTTGAATTAGCTCAGTTCTTACAAGATAATAAAATTGAAATTGTCTCATCTGGCGGAACGGCTAATTATTTAAAAGAACATAATATTCCTGTTATTTTAGCAGAAGAGCTTACTGGCTGGCCTGAAATGTTAAGTGGGCGAGTTAAAACTTTACATCCAGCTATTCATGCAGGAATTTTATATATTCGCCAAAACCCAGAACATGAAAAATCTGTAAAAGAGCATAATTTAAAACCAATTGATTTGGTAATTGTTAATTTATATCCATTTCAAAAAACCATTGATCAGCCAAATAATACTTTAGAACAAGCTATTGAACAAATTGATATTGGAGGACCTTCTTTAATTCGGGGTGCTGCCAAAAATTATGAATCTGTAATTGTTTTAAGCTCAATAAATCAATACGAAGATTTTAAACAGGCTTTCTTAAGTGGACAATTAAATACTCAAAAATCTTTAGAATATGCTACTCGAGCTTTTGAAGAGACTGCTCATTATGACCAAGTAATTTCGGGCTATTTGTCTTCCCAAAATAATAATTCAGCTAATAAAATCAATTTAAATTTAAACCTTGAACAGGCTTTAAGATATGGTGAAAATCCTCATCAAAAGGCTAATTTATATTCAATTCCAAATCAGAAAAACATAATTCAAGCAATTAAGCAATTAAGTGGCAAAGAACTTTCTTATAATAATTGGCTAGATATGGACTCAGCTTGGAATTTGATTAATGAATTTGAAGCCGAAATACCAGCCTGTGCAATTGTTAAACATAATTCTCCTTGCGGAGTAGCTTTGGGTGAAACTGTAACTGAAGCTTTTGATTATGCCTTGGAATGCGATCCAGTTAGTGCTTTTGGTGGAATTGTTATCTTAAACCAAGAAATTGATTTGGAAGTGGCTAAAAAAATGCAAGCGATTTTCCTCGAAGTAATTATGGCTCCAAGTTTTTCTGATGAGGCTTTTCAATTATTAAGCCAAAAGAAAAATTTGCGTTTAATAAAAATTCCTCTCGATCACGAAATAAATAGCCCTCTCTATAAAAGTATTTTTGCGAATGGACTTTTGGTGCAAAGCCCAGACAATTCACTTTTTAATTCTGATAATATGAAAGTGGTTACTGAAACCCAGCCCAGCGACGAAGATTGGCTCAGTTCACTTTTTGCTTTAAGAATAGTTAAACATATTCGCTCAAATGGAATTGTAATTGTAAATGGTAATCGTTCAGTTGGCTTATGTGGCGGACAAACTAACCGAGTTAATTCTGTTAAAATTGCCTTAGAGCAAGCTTCTGATTTGTCTACTAATGGAATTTTAGCTTCTGATGCGTTTTTTCCTTTTGCCGATAATATTGAATATTGTGCTCAAGGTCGCATTAAAACTATTATTCAACCAGGTGGAAGCATTCGAGATCAAGAAGTAATAGACGCAGCCAATAAATATAAAATTGCCATGATATTTACTTCAATTAGGCATTTTAAGCATTAATAAAAGCTTAACTTAAATGAATCAAACTAAAAAGTAATCTAAATATATAGTATTTGTTTAATTATGAAAAAAAATAACTTACAAATCGTCTAAAAGAATTAATATTTGAATATGGCTAAATTTGAAGATAAATTAAAATGTTCCTTTTGCGGAAAAGGACAAGACCAAGTTCGTAAGCTCATTGCTGGACCTGGCGTATATATTTGTGATGAATGTATTGAATTATGCAATGAGATTTTGGCAGAGGAATTCTTTGATAGCTCGGCTACAGGAAATACTGCTATGAAAAAACCTTTTGCACCAAATTTAAAAACTGGTCCAATTGCCGCTCCTAACAAAGGAAAAGATGAACCTGAAGAAGAATTAGAAGCAATTGACTTAAAAAAATTACCCAAACCTCATGAAGTAAAAGGCTTTTTGGATGAGCATATTATTGGGCAAGATTCAGCAAAAAAATCTTTAGCAGTGGCGGTTTATAATCATTATAAAAGAATTGCAACCATTGAAGAGAATGCCAAAAGTATGTCTAAAGAAGCAGAAACTGGCTTGAAATCCGATAAAAATTTAATTGAAATTCAAAAATCCAATATTTTATTAGTTGGTCCAACTGGCTCTGGTAAAACTTATTTGGCTCAAACTTTGGCTAAATTATTAAATGTTCCTTTTGCCATGGCTGATGCAACAACCTTAACCGAAGCGGGCTATGTCGGAGAGGATGTCGAAAACATTTTGCTTAGGCTTTATCAGGCGGCTGATTATAATGTTAAAAAAGCCCAAAGAGGAATTATTTATGTTGATGAAGTAGATAAAATTGCCCGTAAGTCAGAAAATCCTTCTATTACCAGAGATGTGTCGGGCGAAGGAGTTCAGCAGGCATTACTCAAAATGATTGAAGGTACAGTTGCTAATGTTCCACCACAAGGCGGTCGCAAACATCCTCATCAAGAATTCATTCAAATAGATACCGCTAATATTTTATTTATTTTGGGCGGAGCTTTTTGTGGCATGGAAAAAATTATTGAAGAAAGAGTTCATTCTCGTAAATCAATGGGTTTTGGAGCAATTCCAATTACCAAAAAAGAAAGAGAAGAAAGATCAGCTATGGCTTTTGCGGCGGCAACTCCGGAAGATTTAATTAAATTTGGTTTAATCCCAGAATTTGTCGGACGAATACCAGTTATTGCTTCTTTGAGTCAGCTTGATGCCAAAGCTTTGATGAGCGTTTTGACTGAACCAAAAAATTCATTAATCAAACAATATCAAGAATTATTAAAAATTGATGGTGTGGAATTGGAATTTACAAAACAAGCTGTCAGTGCTATTGCTGAATTGGCTTTCAAAAGAAAAATGGGAGCTAGAGCTTTGCGTAGTATTGTGGAAGAAATTATGCTCGAAATTATGTATGAAGCTCCTCGCAATCAGAACTTGAAAAAATGTTTAATTACCAAAGAAATAGTTGAAAAACGAACCAGTGGAGAAGTTTTAAGTTTGCTTGACTTTAAGCGAAGCGAGCCAGAAATTGCTTAATCTTTCACCCGAAGAACTGAAATTAATTAAATCTAAAATCAAAATTATTGCCTTCGATATTGATGGAACTTTGACTGATGGCAGTATTTACATGGGTGAACTTGGCGAAGTTTTTAAGGTTTTTAATGCCAAAGACGGTTATGGAATAAGGAAAGCGGAAGCTCAAGGCTTGAAAATTTATTTTATTACTGCAAGGGAAGCTTCGGGTGGGGTTTATAAAAGAATAGAAGATTGGAATTTACCAGCTAATCGAATCAGAGATAAATCCCGCAATAAAATAAATTGTGCCGAAAAGATTTTAGCAGAAAATAATTGTACTTTCGAGAATTTTGCCTTTATGGGTGATGATATTCCAGATTTAGAACTTTTAAAAAAATCTATTTTATCAGCTTGTCCAGCAGATGCAGTTTTGGAAATACAAAGCAAAGTTAATTTTATTACTAAGTTAAATGGCGGAAAAGGAGCAGCGAGAGAATTTATTGATTTGATTTTACAAAATGACTAATTAATTCATTAATAGCCATATTTTTTATTATAAGTGGTTGCCAACTGAGAGTTTACATTCACTACTGCTTTATTAATATTCTTATACTCATAATCTTCACTAATTAAAGGTAAAGCGTCAGCCAAAGCTTGCGAATTAATTATACTGCCAGCTTTTACATAATGATTTTTTGGAATATGTACACCAATTACCACGGCGGCTGGCTCAATAACACAATTTTCCTCAATAACTGAATTAAAAACAAAAGCTTGCATACCAATAAAAGTATTATCTTCTATAATTGCTGGACCATGAACTTGGCTTTGATGAGCTAAAGAAACTTTATTACCAATATAAACAGCAAATTTTTTATGAAGTTTATGCTCTTCTAATAAATGATTTTTAATTGTTTCGCCATGTTCTTCCGTTTCTAAAGCATGAATAACTACTCCATCTTGAATATTAGCTTTATTACCAATATAAATAGGTGTGCCTTCATCTCCACGAATAGAAGCTTGGGGAGCAACAAAGACACTATGTCCAATAAATACTTTCCCAATAATCGAAGCAGTTGGATGTATATAATCAGTTTTAGTATCTAAGCTTGGTCTACTTATTTGCGAGGTGAAAGAATTATTGCCAGTCTCTAAAATATGCGGTTTTTCAATTATATATTTGTGATAAATAAAAATTAAGAGAGACGCAATTAATACTTGACTAATAAAAATTAAAACTAAATTATTAGAAGATTTATTATTACTCATTTGTTTATATTTATATTTATTTTTTTGTTTTATTTGTCTTAGACTTTGCTGGTGGCTTTTCAATTGTAAACTCAATACCTAAATCTTGATCCTGATCAATTAACAAATATTCACCAGGAGCTAAAACTAAGCTTACCTTTAATTCAGAAATACCTGGTTTAATCTCTTTTAGCGAGAAAGCTGTGAAATTATTATTTGTTTTAATAGAACGGAAATTCTCTTTTTTATTTACAATAAGCTTAATTAAGTCTATCGAAGAACGATTTGGCTGTTTTTTTATGTTTTGATAAATAAAGATGCGGAAATCCTTTTGTGGATAAATATGAGAAGAAGTTATCCCTTCAAGTTTTTGAACTGTTTTGGGCTTTTTGACTTTACTTTTTTTATCATTTTTTACTGCTGTTTTAGCTGTTTTGTCGGTATTATTTTCAGACTTTTCTTCTTCAGGCAAGGGAAGCATTAAATTAACTGGTTCAATATAAGTCGCCGTTTCATAACTTTTATCAATAATTTCTACTTGGTCTTGATTTTCTTTAATTTCTTTTTTAGTATTTTTTTTAGTATTTTTGTTTTGTATTGCTGGCTTTATAACTGGTGAATTTACAAAGTAAGCTCCAATTTTCTTGTCGGAAATCTTTTGATCAAAATATGCAAAACCATATAAACTAGTATCCATTAAAAGTCTTTTACCAAGAGCTTCATCAAAGTTTTTTATAATAAAAGTTTTCTCACTTAAATCATTTTGAGCTTTTTGATAAGCTAGTAAAATTTGTGGCTCAATATCTTTTTGTCTGGTAAATAAAAATGAAAAAGTCATTTCTTCTTTAGCTGGAACAGTAACAGAAAAAGGCTTATCATCAATTAGTTTATTAATTTGCCCTAAAAGTTCACTTTCACCCGTGTCAATTGAAATATCTGCACCGACAGAAGCCATAATCACAGCGGCTCCAAGTAAACCACCATTTAATGCACCAGCACTGGAAGCAGCATTAGATTTGGCTTTTTTCTCTTGAGCAATTTGTATAACTTTGCTTCTAGCTTCTTGTTTAAGAACTTTATTTAAAATATCACCATTAACTTTCAGCTCTGAATCAGTTAAATTAACTAATAAGACTTTTTGCAAAGAATAATAAGGGCTTAACCAATCTCTACTCATAACAGTTTTCATTTTATAAATTTCAAGTTGATTATCTTGAAAAATTAAATTTTCTACTTTTTTAATAGTAGCTTTTGGAATTTTATTTTTATTAGTTTTTTTCTCTTTGTTTTTTTTGATAGTCGTCTTTTTGCTTAAACTTTCTTTTTCTGATTCTAAGTCTTTTTGAGCCTGTTCCTTAGTTTTGACTTTTTCTGTAGTTTCACCTAGTTCTTCTTCTATTTCAGCACTATCTTCATTATTACTTACTTCTTCAGTTTTATTTGTTTCAAGATTAGCGTTCTCATCAGCATAAACAGCGTAGTTTCCTAACAATAATAGGCTCAATATAATTATAAATGATTGTTTTTTCATACAATTAGTACTTTTTTCAAATTAATCAAATTATTGTAGCAATTCTTAATTTTAATCAGCTATTTTTTTCTTTTTTAATTTAAGGTTTATGAATTCAATGGCTAGAGCATAAACTAAAGCAAAATAAATATAACCTTTCGGTATATGTTTTCCAAAAGCATCAGCTACTAACATAGTACCAATCATAATTAAAAAACTTAAAGCCAATATTTTAATAGAAGGATGTTTATCAATAAAATTTCCAATAGGTAAGGCTAAAGCAACCATTAAAGCCGATGAAATGAGAATTGCTAAAATCATAATAATTAAATGATCAACCATACCAACTGCTGTAATAATTGAATCAATTGAAAAAATAGTATCAATAATAAGTATTTGAATTATAACTGACTGAAAAGTAATAGATTTTTGAGTTTTATCATCTTTATTGGCTGAAACTTCTGCCTGTCCTTCCATTTTTTCAAAAATTTCTTTACTGCTTTTCCAAATTAAAAATAAACCACCCAAAAGCAAAATCAAGTCTTTGCCAGAGAGGTGTAAATTTAAAGGATCAATAGTAATTAAAGGTGTTGTTAAACCCATAAGCCAATTAATACAAAATAAAAGTAATAAACGAGCTATAACCGCACAACTTAAACCTAAAATACGAGCTTTGTTCTTCTGTTCAATCGGCAATTTATCAGCAATAATTGAAACAAAAATAATATTATCAATTCCCAAAACAACTTCCATTAAAGCCAAGCTTAACAAACTAATATAAGTACTAGGCTGGGAAAACAACTCAAGCATATTTTTCTAATAAAAAACAATTAAAACTATTATTCCACTAAATCAGTTTTATTTTCTAGTTTTTAGTTTTTAATAGGTTTAATATATTAAACTTTCAGCTTCGGATAATAAATTTGGGCTTTCGGCATTTAACCAATTAATATTTTCATTTGTTTTAAACCAAGTCATTTGTCTTTTAGCATATTGAGAAGTCGAAATTATAATTCTGTCTAAAAGCTCATCTTCTGAAGAAATTGTTTGGTTTAAATAACTTAAGCATTCGGCATAACCAATAGTTTTTTTTAATAATTCTAATTCGCCATATTCCGCAATTAATAATTTAGTTTCTTCAACCAAACCAGCTTTTAGCATAATTTCGGTGCGTATTTTAATTTTAGCTCTCAATTTATCACGCAAATCAAAGTTTAAACCCAGCCAAATAATTTCACATTCTGTCAAAAAGTCATTAAAGTCATTATTCACCAAAGGTAAAACCTCTTGTTTATTTTCAATCAATTCTATTTCTAAAGCTCTAATAATTCTCATTCGATCATTAAAGTGCATTTTCCATTTATTGTTTAAATCTTTTTGTTTTAGCTCTGCATACAAATTTTCAGTGCTTTGATTTTTAATTTTTTCTCTTAATTCCAAGTTTGGACCAATTTCGGTTAAAGCTAATTTTTCTAATAAACCTCTCAAATAAAAACCAGTTCCGCCAACTACAAAAACAAAACCATATTTTTCAATAATCTCTTTTATCTTTGGCTGAGCATTTTCAAGATATTTACCTAATGAATAATCTTGGTAAGGTTCAATCAAATTTAAACAATGATAATTTACTTCGCTTAATTCTTCCTGTGTAGGCTTGGCTGTGCCAATATTCATTTTTTTATAAATTAAACGAGAATCAGCTGAAATAATTTCAGAGCCATATTTTTTTGCCAAAGCATGAGCCAAAGCACTTTTTCCGCTAGCAGTAGGTCCAGTAATAACAATTATCTTTTTGGATTTCATTGTTTAAGTCTAAGCAAATTTTCCTGAAATAAGTATTCAAGTCTTTGATTAATTTCAATGCCTGAAAATCCTTGTTCAATCAATTCAAGCGGTTTTATTTGTGGCAAAGCTTTTTCTAATAATTTAAATTGATTTTGCCAAGCTGGACGCAAATTAAAAAGTAAATTATAAAAGTCTAAATCTAAATTATTAATTTCTTTAATTAACTTAATAGACGGTTGATTTAAGGCATTTTGATTAATAATATTTTGTATAAAACCAATTTGCTTTTGTATTTTTTTTTCAAAGCCTAATAATTCTAATAAATTTAATAAATTATGATTATTCCATAACAAATAAGCTAAACGAGCTTGCCAAGACGGCAAAGGCAAATCAGTGGGGTTTAAATTAATAATTAAATTTTCTTTGCTTAATAAAGTCCAAGCTCCTAATTCAGTCATTAAGCAAGCTCCGTCTAAATAATTATTTAATTCCAAAAGTCTTTTCAATTCAATACCAATTCTGATTCCTCTTATTTTTTCGGCTAAACCTTGTATTTGCGGTTTATTTAAAGTTTCGGTAATTAATTTCAAATCAATTTCGCTAATTTTATAATTAAAACGGACAGCAAATCTAATCGCTCTCAGAATGCGAGTTGGGTCTTCAAAATAACTTAAATCATGCAAAACTTTAATACATTTATTTTTTAAATCAGCTTGCCCAGCAAAAATATCAATAATCTCAAATTCCTGATTGGGCTTTAATTCAAGAGCAATTGCATTAATGGTAAAATCCCGTCTGGCTAAATCAATATTTATGTTTTGCGGATATTGAGCAATTGGTAAAGCTCCAGAGAATTCATAAATTTCGGTACGAGTAGTGGCTAAATCAAGCTGAATATTAGCAGGTGAATTAAGTTGTATTTTAACAGTACCGAAAGACTCATGAATTGAAACAATTTGGGCATAATTTTCAGTTTGCAAAAACTCAGCCAAAGCCAAAGCACTTTTTTCGCAAAGCAAATCATAATCAATAATTTCTTCGCCAATCAAAAAATCTCTTACTGCTCCGCCAACTAAATATATTTTTTGCTTTACTTTTTCATCAGCTTTCTCTTCGACTAAATCAATTATTTCCCAGATGAATTTTGCTAACATTTATTCACCTTAAATTATTTCTTTTTAGCTTTTTTACTTTTACTATTATTAGGGCGTTCTTGAGATTTTTTGGCTAAATTCATCACTCCCTGCAACCCTCTAATAAGATCTTCTTGAGAAATATTATTTAAAAGTTGTGCAAAAAAATCTTCATTCATTTCTGGCTCTATTTCTTCTGGCTGAAATAACTCTTCAGGAAAAGGACCTCCATTCAAAAACTCATTGAAAGAATCTTTAATACTAGCCATTTCCTGATTTATCGTTTGAATATCAGCTTCGTGGTCTTTGTTTATTTTTTTTAAGTTTTTATGTGCTATCCCAAATTCAGACTGATTTAATTGCTTAATTTCTTCTTTTAGTCTAGCAAGCTGAGATTCCAAAACAGTTAATTCTTTTTCTAAAATGGCAATTTGTCTGGTTTTCAAAGTTTCCAATTCATCAATATTTTCTGCTCCTTCCAAATTATTTGAATTACCTAAAAACTCTTCTCTCAAATTTATTAAAACTTCAAAATCATTGATTTGATAAGCCTGATTAGCCTTTTGGAGTAATAAATGATATTTTTCTTCATCTGGCGAGCCAACAAATTTATCTGGGTGAAATTGTTTAACTATTTCCATATAAAGAGACCTAATATCTTTTTTCTCTTCAGTTTCGGCTTCTGAGGAAAATTGCTGAAAAATTTGCTCAAAACTCATTGGCTTATAATTCTCGTCTAAATTTTCACCAAATTTCTCTTTTGCTTGCTCTATTTGTTCAGTCATCCTTGCATTCAAAAGCTCAATCTGCTCATGAACAGCCGCCTCTTCTTCTTTTAAATTATCTTCAAATGATTTCTTTAGCTCAGAAACTAGCTCTCTTTGATATTTTTTTAATGATTTAAGCTTTAAAACCTTTTCTAAAACTTCTAATATTTCTAAAATTGACTTCTTAATTATATTTTCAAAAGTATCATAAAGATGTTTTTGAGGACTACTTACAATTGTTTTAATGTTTTCTTTGAATTCCTTTAATTGATTTTTATGCTTGGCTATTTGTTCTAAGACTTTTTTCTTTTTTAATTGTAATTTTTTTAAGGCTAATTCATTTTTTGAGTTGGCTGGAATACGCTTTAGGGCTTTATTAGTTGGCATTGTGATTAATAAAAAGTAATTTGCAAACTTGATATTTATTAATTATAGTCAAAACCCCTCTTTTACAAAAGCTTCAAATTTATTAATTGCTAAAAGCCTGACTGAATCAAGATTATACTCAATATTATCAAAATACTCTAAAAGTAATTCTGTTTTTAAATTCAAATTATTTTTTGTTTTAATAATTTTAGTCAAATTACTTTTAATTAAATTTCTTTTTAAATTTGAAAGAAAAATATTTTCGGTTTCAATTGGCAGTTTATAATCTTTTTGAGTTACAAAAACAGCAAAAACAAAAGGCAAATTTGTCCATTCAAACCATTCAAAAGCTAAATCATAAATAAAGTATTTTTCTTTGTATAATTCACAAGCTTTCAAAGCTTGATCTCCAATTAATAAGACTGAGTCAAGTTTTCCAGCATTAAGATAATCTTTAATTTTCCAAATTGGTTTTATATTATATTTGTGCTTACATAATATTTGCAAAAGCCTTGAGCTAGTCTGTGATTCACTAGTTAAATAAATAATTTCATTATCTAAAGTTTGAATTGGTTTTTTGCTAAATAATAAAACTGACTTAATAAAACCCTTATCAGATGAACTTATACAAAAACTAGAACTTAAATTTAGCCTCTCTTTATTTTCCAAAAATTGTAATAAACTCATTTGTCCAGCTTGCAAAGAATTATCTAAAATCTTTTGTCCAATTTTTAAAGGAGTATTAATTTCAAAACTTAAGTCTGTTTCAGTACCAAGACCTTCATAAATCGGAAAACTATTTAAATAATTAAAAAAACCCAAAGACATTATTTTACTGAATTAAACTTTGTCAAAATAATTAAGCTTCATAATTGCACGGATTTGTTTTAAGTTATCTTGGGCTTTTTGTCTGGCTTTTCGGCTACCAGCTTTTAAAATTTCAATGATTTCTGCATCTGAAAAATTTTGTCTTTTGGCTCTGATTATGGCAAATTTTGCATTAATTAAATCAGCTAATTGTTTTTTGCAATCAATACAGCCTCTCTTAGCGGTTTCACATTCAAATTTAACGGTTTTGCAAGTATCCGCATCAGCAAAAATTTTATAATAAGGAAATGGAACTTTGCATTCTTCGGTATTGCCCGCATCAGTCCGTTTAATTCTTTGCGGATCGGTGATCATTTTTTTGACAGAATTTATAGTTTCTTCTTCAGTAGCAGAAATTTTTATATCATTATTAAAAGATTTACCCATTTTTGTGCCGTCTATTCCCATAATCAAAGGAGTTTCGGTAAATAAAGGTTTTGGATCAGCAAAAAATTCTTTCTTAAAAATATAATTAAAACGCCTTGCAATTTCACGACTGATTTCTAAATGAGCTGTCTGATCTTTCCCGACTGGCACAGCAGAACCTTTAAAAATTAAAATATCGGAAGTTTGCAAAATAGGATAACCTAACATTCCGTATGTTAAATTAGTTTCGTCCTGATTGGAAGCTCTAACCAAATCTTTTAAAGTTGGATCTCTTTCTGCCCAATTATTTGGTGTAATCATACTTAAAAGCAAATGCAATTCAGCAATTTCTGGCACATGAGACTGAATATAAATAGTTGATTCATCTGGGTCTAAGCCACAAGCCAGAAAATCTCGAGTAATTTCAATAATACTTTTACCAATCAAGCCAGTATCTTCATACTTAGTAGTTAATGAATGCCAGTCAGCCAGCATGAAATAACAATTATATTTTTGGCTTTTTTGTAAATCAACCCAATTTTGCAAAACTCCCAAATAATGACCTAAATGTAATTTGCCGGTTGGTCTCATTCCAGAAACTAAATTTATTTTTGGATTGCTTTGATTGCGTAAATTGTTCATAGTAAATGTTTATTTTAGCTAAGACTTCGGTGATTTGCTATATAACTTTCAAGTTGTCAATTAAGCGAGTTTTATTTGCACCAAAATAAGTAGCAATAAATAAACGAAAAGGTAAATCAGCAAAATTAATATCATCTATAATTTCCAAATCATTTTCAGTTCTTGCTTCCAGATAGTCAATTATAAAACCCTCTTTAGTCAAACTTCCTCTTGCAAGCTCCAAGGCATTATTAATTTGCATGCCATTTTTTATATTTTGAGCTGTTTTAATTAAGGTTGAATATATTTGCGAAGCTTTAATTAATTCGTCTGAGTTTAAATATTTATTACGAGAACTTAAAGCTAAACCTGAATCAGAGCGGATAATTGAAATTGGCATAATTTGAATATTAAGGTTTAAATCTTTGACCATTAAACGAATTAAAGTTAATTGCTGAAAGTCTTTTTCGCCAAAATAAGCTAAACGAGGAAGACTTAAATTAAATAATTTTAAAACAATAGTTAAAACTCCAGCAAAGTGATTAGGTCTTGTTTTTCCGCATAAACAATTAGCAACTTTTTCTCTAGGTATTATTTTAGTA
>CANLFK010000011.1 GCA_947489925.1 Candidatus Caenarcanales bacterium | reverse complement strand
AATCAGGGGAAAGAAAAAGAATATAAAGAGCTACACAATCAACAGATAAGGTTATTTTGAGAATTTGGAGTCATATGTTATCATTAAAGAATACCTCGGGGACTTGCCCCGTAGGAATTTTATTATTGTTTTCAATGCTTGGTAGCATGAAGGTTTCTTCTTTGACAGATGAACAAGTAGCTAATTTTCTTTCTAAATGTTTAGAAAATAATGAAATAAGTAATTATCTTGTAAGAACTTATCATCCATACATTTTAGACCTTATAAGAAATGGTCAAACAAAGAGCATTAAACCAATTGAAGAGGCTTGGAAATTATTTAGTACCAATCAAAATGGGGAACTTTTCTACTTTGTACTTAGATCTTTCAAGGCTTATCAAGAAGAAGGTGCTTCAGAAGAGACTGTTAAGTTGAGGAGAAATTTACAGTCGGAGATTGATAAAGAGTTTCAAAGATTAATTAAAAGTACAACAGATGTGGATTTAATATTATTAATCCGTGATATACTTCAGCTAAACCCAAGTGAAGGTTTGATTACTATCCTGAAAAATTTATTTAAGGGGGCAGTCAATGAGACATTTGCAACTCCTTATTCTAGACCACAACCTGAAACGCTTCAAAGAAATATAATTCTTACTTTACAAAAAATAGATACTACCGATGCTAAAAAGGCATTAGAAGAACTTAGTAATGAAGCTGGTTATGAAGAAGAGGCTGAGTGGCTGGCTAGTAGAGTTAATGATATTGACAGACTTTAGTTCAGAGATTCGATTTATAAATTATGGAATTAAATCTTGATAATTTAGAACAAAAACTCTTCCCACCCGAAGAAAAAGTTGAACTGAATAAAGCTGAAGGTTATTAATATATTTATTTAATTAATATTAAACAGTATTTTCTATTTCTTCTAAGTCTATTTCACAAAATAATTTAGCTAAAATTGGGTCAAAGTGGCTTCCTGCACAACGATCAATTTCTTTTATGGCTTCTTCATGAGTTCTTTGATAAGGTGGATAAGGTCTAAAACTAGTAATTGCATCGTAAGCATCAGTAATACTAATAATTCTGCCAGTAACTGGTATATCAAGCCCTTTTAAACCATGCGGATAACCATTGCCGTCCCACCGCTCATGATGATATTTTACGGGGGCAATAAAAGGCTGTAACTGTGGATAATCGATTAAAAGTTCACAACCATAATTAACATGTCCTTTAATTAATTCATATTCTTCTTGAGTTAAGCGACCGGGCTTATTCAAAATATTTTCTGGTATATAAATTTTGCCAACATCATGAATCCAGCCACCGTATAAACATTCTAATCTTTCTTTCCAGTCTAATTCGGCTTTTTTAGCTAATAAAGCTCCTAATCGCCCTACTCGCCCTAAATGCAAGCCAGTTGGCAAATTATGACTTGAAGTTGCTTTTATTAATGAGTGTATTTGTTCTAAGCAAAGTAAAATTTGCGGCAAAAAGACCTCTTTAACTGGTACTTCTTCCAAAATTTCATTTAATAGTTTTTGGCTACCTACATGATACCAAGAGGCGGGCAAAGTACTATCTTTACTTAAATCAATCAATATCTTGGACACAAGGCTTATAGACAAAGTATTTAATAAGTTTATTTACCCAAGAAAGCTCATTAAATTTCAGGTGAAAGCCCTATTTACAATTCGCTTTTGATCCAGCCACCACCAATAATATAATTGTCTGATGAATCATAAATAACTGCCGCTTGCCCGGGTGTAACACCACTAATTTCTGCGAGGAATTTAACTTCAAATTGCTTAGCTTCGGCTGTTTTATTATTGATGACTGGCTTTATTTCAGCTAAAACTGGCTTTGAATTATAGCGTATTTTGACTAGTCCTTGAAAAACTTGATCAGATGAAGGTAAAACTTGCCAATTTGCATAGTCAGCTATTAAACCGAATGATTGCAAATATTCTTTTTCACCGACATAAACAATATTATTCAGAGCATCAATTTTAATTGTGTAAAGCGGTTCTTGATTGGATAAACCTATACCTTTTCTTTGACCGATTGTAAAAAAATGAGTTCCCGAATGTTGCCCTAAATTTTCATTAGTTTTAATATGCTTAATTTCGCCAATTCTTTCACCGATATTTTTTTGCAAAAAGTCTTTGGTTTTATTTGGCACAAAGCAAATATCTTGGCTATCTTCTTTATTCCAGTTTTCCAAACCAAATTCATTGGCTAGTTCACGGATTTCAGCTTTTTCAAAATTGGCTAATGGAAAAACAGTTGATTTTAATTGCTCCTGATTTAAACCCCATAACATATAAGATTGATCTTTAGTTTGATCTTTAGACCGACCAATACAGTATTTGCCACTTTCATTTTGTAAAAGCCTTGCATAATGACCGCTTGCCAAGTAATGAGTATTCTGCTCTTTAACTTTTTGTAATAAAGAACCCCATTTAATTTCAGTATTACAAGGCATACAAGGTACTGGAGTTTGCCCGCCCTGATAAGAACTAATAAAAGGACTAATAATTGTAGATTTGAAAATCTCTCTTAAATCTTCGGCCTGATGGTTTATACCCAAGCTTTCACAAATTTTAGCCGCATCAATCATGCCACCATCACAGCATTTACCAGCTCCTTCAATTAACCAACCAGTAATTCCAAAAACTTCATAATCACCAAGCTTGCTTAATAATGCGGCCGTTACACTACTATCAACGCCACCACTCATAGCAATTGCAATTTTGCTACCTTTGGGAGGCGTAATATTATTAAGTGCAATTTTTTCTAAAGCTTGCTCAATGATGGCAGATTTAAGCTTCATTTGTATAAGAATTTTGAATAAAGTATTTTTATTTTATCATAAGCTATACCTGATACAAATTGTTTATGATTTCACCATAATTTTCCTGAATGATTTTTCTTTTAAGTTTTAGCGTATGAGTCAATTCTCCTTTGTTTTGGCTAAAATATTCGGGCAAGATTTTAAATCGTTTAATTTTTTCATATTCGGCTAAACCTTCACATTTGTCGGCTAAATCTTTTTCAATTAACTCTTTCAGTGAATTAGTTTCAATTAAGTCTTGCCAATTAATTTGATCTGTATTTTCGATGCTTAAAGCTTTTAAAACAGCTTCTTTGTTTAGTGTAATTAAAGCCACTAGCCATTTTTGCTGATCACCGAAAACGGCAATTTGCTCAATAAATGAACTACTTTTAACTTTTTCTTCAATTAAAGCGGGCGATATTTTTTTGCCACCCGAATTAATAATTAAATCTTTTTTGCGACCAGTAATAAATAAATTGTTTTCCTCGTCCAAATAGCCAATATCACCAGTTAAAAACCATTTATCTTCATTTAAGGCTTCTTGGCTTGAGATTTCATTATTCCAATAACTTTGAAAAATAATTTCGCCTTTTGCCATTATTTCACCGTCTTCAGCAATTTTTACTTCAACGCCTTTTAAAGGTTGTCCAACACTGCCTATTTTCACTTTCTCGGCTGAGTTGGCACATAAAATGCCCGTTGTTTCAGTTAAGCCATAACCTTCAATGACATAAATTCCTAAAGCCTGAAAAAACTCTAAAATTTCGGTTGAAATGGGAGCTCCGCCAGAAATAATTGCTTTTAAACTCGGGCTTATTTTTTCTTTTATTTGTTTTAAAACACTTTCATAAATTGCTTTGTAACCTAGTTTTGCAATATTTCGCACGGTAAAGCTTTTGGCATTTAATTCTGCTTTTTTTAAAATAATAGCCATTTTTAAGGCATTCTCAACAATTAACTTGGCTGATGGCTTTAAATCATTAATTTTATTGGTAGTTTTATCTTTTATTTTGCTTAGCAATAATGGCACCGATAAAATAATCTGGGCTGGCGTCTCTTCAAGATATTGAGCTATTTTTTCCATACGGCTGCAATAATAAATTGGACAATTTTGGCTAATAAAATACCATTGCCCAGCCACCCGATTAAATATATGAGCTGAAGGCAAAAAAGTTAAAAGTGCATATGGTTCTGGTCTGTGAAGGGGAACTCGATCAACAATAGCGATGAATTGAGCTAAAAAATTACCATGATTTAAAACAGCACCTTTTAATTTTCCGCCCGTCCCAGAGGTATAAACAATTGAGGCAATATCTTCTTTTTTGAGAGATTTATAAACATTTTCTAAGATTTGCGGATTTTGATTTAAAATATTTTTGCCGCTCTCAAGAAAGTCTGACCAATTAATTACGCTAAATTTACAATTCAAAGATTTAAGCTTGTCTTCATCAATTGCCTCAAAAACCACTAAGCCTTTTAAATTAATTTTGTCTTGAATATTAATAATTTTGTCTAATTGTTTTTTGTCTTCAATAAATAAAAAGTCTAAGCCAGAATCGACAATTAATTCATAAACTTCTTCAGATGAGCATGTATGATATAAAGTTGTGGTAATAGCTCCCGCCGAAATAATAGCAATATCCGCTATAGTCCATTCAAGCCTTGTATTACTTAAAATGCCTATTCGGTCAGCTTTTTGAATATTGTTTTGTAATAAAGCCGCTCCGACAGATTCAACCAAATGAGCTACTTTTTGCCAAGAATAAGATTCATAGACAAGTTTATCTTTTTTGCCTAATCCATCTTTTAATTTAAATAAAATTGGAGACTGTTGATATGCTTTGGCATGGCTAAAAAACATTTGTGCCAAATTATCAAAATTTGTGATTAAACTCATTGACACCTAATAATAAAAATAATTGTCTTAATTTTAACAAGTGTTTAAGTATTTTTCTTTATAAATTCTTTTAGGTCTTCTTGCAAATTATGTTCAATCACAAACAGCTTAATTAAGGCTGAATCAGGAGCATGCCCAATTTTTAATAAGTGTTTTAAATGAGTGCTTGAATCATAATTTTGATTTCGGGTTGAACTTTCAGCATCAATGGGTATTTCTTCTGACATTATAATAAAATTTAAACTTAAATGAATAATAAAAGGAGTATTGAATATTTTTTACCATATTATTTTAATTGGGCGTAAATATTGGTTTTATTTAATTGTCGGATTATTAGCAATGTTGGCGGCTGGTTTAGTTACAGTTTTGCCATCATATGCTTTGAAAATAATTGTTGATATTTTGGCTGGTGGACAGATATTAAAACAGAAAGTCATTTCTTTAAATTTAATTCCGAATCAATTAGTTCATTATGGTTTAAAACCTTTAAGTATTGAAGTTGCTCCTAGTCAATTAATTAACTTAACTCCTTTGATTTTAACGGCATTATTTTTAATTGATGGTGTTTTTCGTTATATTCAAAACTTTAATAATCGTTATTTTGGCGTTTTGGTGGCGGGTGAAATGCGAGAACAAGCATATAGCAAATTAATGCAAATGAGTTTTGCTGACTTGAAAAAGCGTTCCAGTGGTGATTTAGTTTCTTGTTTGACTAATGATTTGAATTTATTGCAGACTTTATTGGCAGAAGTTTTGAGTGCTTTAATTTCGGATTCAGTACGGGCTTTGGCTTTGGGTATTTGGCTTTTAATCTTAGATTGGAAATTAAGTTTAATTGGTGTAATAGTTTTTCCAGCTTTCTTTTTATTATTGGCAAGATTGTCTAAAAGATTAAGGAAATTAGCTAATCAGAGCCAAGAAATTACCGCTGAAGTTTCATCAATTATCTCAGAAACAGTGCAAGGTGCTAATTTAATTTATTTATTTAATATTAAAGACTTGGAAAAAAATAAATTTCAAAAAACTAATCAAACTTTCATTAAAACTTGGAAAAAACAATTAGTGATTGATTCTTCAATTAGTCCTATTTTAGGAGTTCTTTCGGCTTTTGGAATTGGCCCAGTAATTTGGTTTGGTTGTCAAAATATTTTGAAAGGTACTGTCAGTGTCGGGGATTTCAGTTCATATTTAATTGCTACCATTTTACTTTATCAGCCAATTAAACGATTAGTAAGGGTGAATGCTCAAATCAGCCAAATTAATGGTACTTGTCAAAGGATTTTTGAACTTATTAATTTAAAAACTGAAACTTCACACAAAATACAAAAGCCCTCTCAGAAAGAATTATCAATTGAATTTGAAAATGTAAACTTTGCTTATCATCAAAAAAACGATGATTTAATTTTAAAAAATATTAACTTAAAAATAAATGAAGGCGAAAAAATAGCAATTGTTGGTAGCTCTGGTAGCGGAAAAAGTTCTTTAATTGCTTTAATTGCTAGGCTTTATGAAGTAAATAATGGACAAATAAAAATCAATAATTTGAATATTCAAAACTGGGACTTAACTGAATTAATGAGCTTAATGGCTTTTATTCCACAAGATCCATTTTTGTTCCGAGGCTCTATCAAAGATAATTTATTAATTGCCAAAGCAAATGCCAGCGATTCAGAAATAAAAAAAGCTCTTGAATTGGCTAAGGTAGACTTCTTGGAGCAGATTCAGGGTGGACTAAATGGTGAAATGACTGAGAGGGGAAATAATTTATCTGGCGGGCAAAGACAAAGATTAAGTATTGCTCGAGCTTTTTTGAAAAACAGTCCGCTTTTAATTTTAGATGAGCCAACTAGTTCGCTAGATCAAGAATCTGAAGAATTAATTAGACAAAGCCTAAAAGAATTAATGAAAGACAAAACCGTAATTTTGGTAACTCATAAATTAAGTGTTATTAGAGACTTTCCTCGAATAATTTGTATGGAAAATGGTCAAATCGTTGAACAAGGAAGTAATCTTGAATTAATCAATTTAAAAGGTCATTATTATAAATTAATCAATGCACAGAATTAAATAATTTTATGACTTTACCAAAACATTCAATTGATATTAATTCAATAACTTTACGCTTTGGAATTGGTTGCTTTGAGACGCTCAAAATTAATGAAAAAGGTTTGATTTGTTTTTTGCATGAACATCTTGAAAGACTAAAATTAGGTATTAAAACTTGTAATTTAAATTGCCCATCAGATCAAGAAATTAATACTCAATTAACTGAATTTATTAATAAACAAAATCTGCAAAAACAAAAAAACTATATTTTGCGATTAATTTTTACGGCTGAATATGGCTTAGATTTATCTTTGAATGAATATATTGAAAATAAAAATCCGAGCAAATTAACTATTAGCCAAAATTGGTTTATTAATTCAAAATGTAATTTAAACAAATTCAAATCTTTTAATTATTTAAAAAATCACTTGGCTTATCAGGAAGCTGTAAATAGTGGTTTTGATGATGCTATTTTATTAAATGAAAAAGGTGAAATTTGTGAAACTACCCGAGCTAATTTATTTTTTTGTGATTATAATGAAAATTGGTTTACGCCAGCTTTAGAGAGCGGTTGTTTACCCGGAATTATACGAAAATCTTTAATAAATTCATTAAAAGCACAAGAAGTTAAAATTATGTCAGCTGATTTGCAAAAATTTCAATTAGCTTTAATGAGTAATTCCTTGATTGAGAGTAGAAATATTGAATATATTAATGAAATAAAATTTGAAATTAGCTCAGAAAAGTTTTTTGCGTATAAAGAAAGCAATTAAACCCAAAATAATTAATATACACCCAAGGGTAATACCAACAAAAGCCAAAGGATGCTCTTGGAAAGGAACATGAACATTCATACCGTATAAACTAGCAATAAAATTAGGAATCATAATTACAATTGTCGAAGTAGTTAAAAATTTCATAACTGCATTCAAATTATTAGAAATAATCGAGGCATATGCTTCCATTGTTCCAGATAGAATATTGGTGTAAATATTAGACATTTCAATTGATTGTCTGTTTTCAATTAAAGTATCTTCTAGTAATTCTAAATCTTCTTCATAAATACGAAAATAACGGATCTTTTCAATTTTTTCGAGTACAACTTGATTAGCTCTCAGAGAAGTAGAAAGATAAACTAAGCTTTTATTAATACTTAACATTTTTAATAATTCTTCATTTTTAGTTGTATTTTTAAGTACTTCTTCAACATAATCAATTCTTCTGCCAATCTGCCGCAAATAAGTCATATATAAAGTCGAAATTCTATATAAAACTTGCAGTACAAAACGGACTTTTTTATAAGTATCAAAAGTTTTGACTTTCCCCATTATAAAATCACTAAATATCGGTGAATCCGTTGAAGTAACTGTAATAATTACTCGATCAGTCATAATGATACCCAGTGGATAAGTGTCATAGCCGCCCGGTATACTAACAGGAAAATTAACAATAATTAAAGTTTGGCTTTCTTCTTGATCAATACGAGATCTTTCATCTTCGTCAAGTGGATATTGAAAAAACTCTCTCTGGACATTCAGATTAGTCGCCAATAAATCAATTTCAGTAGCGGATGGTGAAACTATATGTATCCAAGAACCTTTTTCTGTATCTTCAATTTTTTCAATTTGCTTTAATTTACCACCAACCGAATTGTAAATTTTTATCATTTATTTAGCTTAATTATCTTTTGTATTCATAATAATATTAAAAAAGAACAAAATACCAGTTTCAATAAATTTATGACTTAGGCAAAAAAGCTAGTGGGCAAAGAACTTTATTTTATTATTTTCTTTACCTTCTTTAAAAGGGCAATTTGATATTTTAATATTTTGAAAACTATATTTTATTAAATAATTTTAAGCTCATTTTTTTAGATAATAAAGTTTTTGAGTAAGTTTTTACTTTAATTAAACTGCTCCATAACTAGAGCTAGGAATTAGTTTTATTAATCCAAAGAATTATTTTTTGATTGATATACAGCCTATAATGAAAAAGTCTGATAAATTAAATTTATAAGTTTCTATTTAGGATTTTTATTATGCGTAAAGAATTATACTCACTTGTTTTATTAAGTGTCATTTCTGCAGGTAGCGTTTTTTCCGCAGATTATGCTTCTCAAGACTTACAATCTAGTCCATATTCAGGCGATCAAACAGTTTTATCTGGGCAAGTTATTTCTATTCCAGCTGGTACAACAGCAAGGGGCTCAATCGATCGGGGTTTATCATCTAGTTCTACCAGAGTTGGAGAAAGAGGCTTTTTAACTTTGAATCAAAATACAAATGGTATTCCCTCTGGATCTAAAGTTGAATTTACTGTTTCTCAGGTAAGTCCTGCAAAAAGGGGTTTTGACAATCCTGGTGAATTACAATTAAAAGCAATTAGAATTATTTACCCAAGTGGAGAATCAGCAAACTTATCTGGTGAAGCTTATATTGTTGAAGATACTTCATCTACTGTTTTAAGTGGCAATACTAAAGGCAAAAGAGTAGCCGCTGCCGCTGGTAAAACTGCTGTTGGAGCAGGTATTGGTGCATTAGGGGGCTTACTTGGCTCTAGGATTGGTAGTGGGGGTAGAAGCACAGGCAAATCAGTAGCATTGGGTACAGCAATTGGAGCTGGAATTGGCTTGGCTGGGGCTGGAATCAGTAAAGGTAAAGATGTTGAAATTAATTCAGGAGACAAATTATTCCTGAAATTTAACCGAACAAGCCAAGTGAATATTCCTAATTCTAATTATTAATTTATTTTAATTAGCCCAAACTTAAGCCTGCACACAGATTAATTATTTGTCCAGTTAATCCGCAGGCTTCTTGGGAGATTAAATAATTCACTAAATGAGCAATTTCGCTTGGTTCTATCCATCTTTTTTGGGGTATGCAGTCAAGTTCTTCCTTTTCATTTAGTGGATTATTTGTATTATCAAAAACTTCTTGAGTCAAAGGGCTTTTTACCCAACCAGGATTAATCAAATTACTAGTAATTCCATATTCAGCCAATTCCAAAGCCAAAGACTTAGTTAAACCAATTAAACCAGCCTTGCTAGCAGAATATAAACTGGCATTTGCTTCACCGACTGAACCGCTAATTGAGCCGATATTTATTATTCTCCCCCATTTTTTTATTTTTAAGCTTTGGCTGATTAAATGACATAAATGAATTGGTGTTTTTAAGTTTAAGTCTAAAGTTTTATCAATTTGTTCCAGCTTTAAATCCTGAACTGGCGACCAATCATAAATACCAGCATTATTAATTAAAATGTCTAATCCGCCAAATTGATTACTAAAATCATTAATTAAACTTTCCCTAAATTGATAATCAGCTAAATCTCCTGTCAAATAAGCCAAAATATTAGGAAATTTGTTTTTTAAATACTCAAGTTTAGCTTCATCTCGTCCAGTAATTAATAGTTTTAAATTATTGTTTTCAGCTAATAAACTGACAATTGAATTACCAATTACCCCGCTAGCACCAGTAATTAAAGCAAGTTTAGGTTTTAAATAATACTCTGGCATCTGTAATTTCACCTTTAATCGCCGCCGCTGCTACCATAACTGGACTCATTAAAATAGTTCTTCCTTGTGGGCTTCCTTGGCGACCTTTAAAGTTACGATTACTGCTAGAGGCACAAATTTCATCACCTTTTAATTTATCTGGATTCATAGCTAAACACATAGAACAACCTGCTTCACGCCATTCAAAGCCAGCTTCTTCAAATATTTTATGCAAACCTTTTTTTTCAGCTTGTCTTTTAACTTCCATTGAACCAGGCACTATTAAAGCCTTAACCGAGGAAGAAACTTTAAAACCTCTTACGAATTTGGCTACTTCTTCTAAATCGCTTAATCTGCCATTTGTACAACTACCAATAAAAGCAACATTCACTTTAGTTCCAGCAATAGGCTTGCCTTCTTCCAATTTCATATATTCCAAAGCTTCTCTAAAAGTGCCTTGATCTTCTTCTTTAACCTGATTTAGGCTTGGTATTTTTTCATCAATTGAGACAGCTTGTCCTGGATTAATCCCCCAAGTTAGGGTCGGAGCAATGTCTTCAGCTTTAATATTTACAATATCATCATATTCAGCATCTGCATCGGAAGCTAATAATTTCCATTTTTCAACGGATTCATTCCACTTTTGACCAATGGGAGAATATTCACGACCTTTTAAATAATCAAAAGTAATTTGGTCTGGATTTACATAGCCAACTCTTGCTCCGCCCTCAATAGACATATTACAAATAGTCATTCGTTCTTCCATGTTTAAGGCTTCAATCACAGAGCCACCATATTCATATGCAAAGCCCATGCCACCTTTAACACCTAAAACCCGAATTATATGCAAAATAATATCTTTGGCATAAACTCCAGCTGGTAATTTTCCATCAATATTAATTCGTCTGACTTTTAAGCGTCCTAAAGCTAAAGTTTGAGTAGCCAAAACATCTCGCACCTGACTAGTTCCAATACCAAAAGCAATTGCCCCAAAAGCTCCATGTGTTGAAGTATGCGAATCTCCACAAACAATAATTGTTCCGGGCTGAGTTAAACCTTTTTCTGGGCCAATAACATGTACAATTCCTTGAGAGCCTTCTTCTGGAGAGAAATATTTAATATTAAATTCAGCACAATTATCTTTAATCGCTACAATCATTGCTTCAGCTAAAGAATCTTGATAAGGTCTTTTGATGGTATTAGTCGGAATAATGTGATCAACGGTAGCAAAAGTTCTTTGTGGATAAGCAACTTTGAGATTTAAAGCTCTCAGCATTCCAAAAGCTTGAGGACTAGTAACTTCATGAATTAAATGTAAATCAATAAATATTTGGTCTTGACCTGAATTCAAACTTGAAACTCTTCGTGAATCCCAGATTTTATTAAATAAATTTTTGCTCAATATTGTATTCCTTAAATCTTTGCATAATCTTTTGCTAAATTATACCAATTAAAGCAAATTTCGCAAAATCAGTTTAGAAAAACTCTTGTTGTCAGAGAGTATAAATAATATTTTTAGCTTTAACAAGAAGTTTAAATTAACTGGCAAAAGGGCTTAATAAAATATATTGAAAGTTTAAAGTAATGACCGTCAAATCAGCTAAATCTTTAGTAATATCTTCTTTATTTGTAAAACGACTTTGCTTTGAAAGTTAAAGTACTTATGTTGTAAGATAGTATAAATAATATTTTTCACCTCGGATGGATTTACAAATAAAATATAAGCACATGGCAATATCATAAATTGTGGCAAGGACATTAAAATTCCAACTGATAAATGAAAGAAAAAACCTAAAACAAAAAATAGTTTTTGATATTTACGAGAGAAAAACATAAATCCACTTAGTTCAAATATAATTATTCCCCACGAACTAATGTCAAAAAAGATATTTGGTAATCCTAAATTTAAAAGCCAATATCCAACTTGAGAGCCATATATCCCTGTAATTGCTCCTTTGATTACTAAGCTACTATGCCAAGCTGGTATTAATAATTTATATAATCCAGTATCAATATAAAAAAAAGAAATATATAAAGTTAAAATTCTTTGTGACCAAGCACTAATTAGCTTATTTGGTTTATGTTTTGTAATATCAAAAGAGCTTAAAGCCATAATTAATAAAAATATAAAAATTAACCTTTCATATGTACAAGCTTTTACACCAATATTTAAAACAAAATAGTATATAAATAAAAATAACATTAACCAAGATATTATCCTAAACTTATAGCCAATGGCATAAAGTAAACATACCAACAAAGTAAAACTATATATTAACCAAGCAACTATTATATTAGGAGCAATTTCACTAGGCACAAAAAGAGTAGAATAAATACCTTGATTAGAAAAAAACAGTTCTATGTTTGGAAAAGACCAAGCAAAATAAATGAATAAATAAATGCCAAATAATAAACGGAAAATTTGTATATTAACACTCGGTATTTTTCTAAACCAAAATTTCTCCCATAATACAATTAATAATTTAATATTTCGCATTAATTAGTATAAACTAAATTATAAGTAGTATTCTGTGGATTTCGTCTTTCTGTCCAGCTTTTTTCTGAATATGGCCAAGAAATTTCGTATAAAGCCAATTTAGTAATTCGATTTTTAGGAGTATCTTTATTGTATTTAGCTTGAATTTTATTAAGCAGAATTTGACTTTCAGTGCTAAATATTTGATTACCCAAGAAATCATGCCAAGGAAGTGATAGCCTGGATGACTGCTCTCCCTTAGAATAAGGAAAATACTTATTTATAATGTCTAATTGCTTCCAATTATGTGTTTGAGAAAATAAGCCATAAAAAACATATTCACTATTAATCCAATCATTAGAGTTTACAGCTCCACCACCATCAAAGACGCCAGCCCCATTAAACAAAACAAATAAAGTTTCGGGTAATGAATAAGCAAAATGAAAGAACTTTAAATTAATATTTATAACTACTTCTTTAAGAGAATACTCGATTGATGCAAATTTACTATTACCTTTGGTTTGCAAACTCAGAGAGCTGAGAATAAATAAATTACTATATATAAAAACTAAAATAAATATCGAAAGGAATATTCTTTTTAGTTTGAAATTGAGCATATTACTACCTTAAAATGCTGTTTTTATTGACAACAGTATAACAAAAAAATGCTCTTTGAGATAATATAAGAAGAATTAATACTTAGGTTTATTTTATAAATGTTTTTTAAATATTTAGCTCCTCTCTTAATTTGTTTGGCATTTTGCTTTCCGATAAGTTCTTCCGCTCAGGTCTTTTGTTGCCCAATTAAAAACAAATGCAAAAAAAGCGAAAAATGTTCAACCGAAAGTAAATGCTATCGAAAGACTTGTGATTCTGCTTGCAAACCTAATTTTTACGAACTTGAAAAATGGTGGAGACAATGAGTAATTTAGGCGGAATTCTTAATTTAGATTTCTCTCCAGAAGATATTAAACAAGCTAAGTCAAAACTCTTAAACATTTTAAAAGCTCAATCTGTTTTCAAAGGAGATTATATTTTGTCTTCTGGACAGAAAAGTGATTATTATTTAGATGCTAGATTAACTACTTTATCGGCTGAAGGTCTAGCTTTAATTTCATATTTAGTTTGGAATATAATGTCTCCGCTGCTTCCTCAAATTCAGGGCATTGCTGGACCTTCCATCGGAGCAGACCCAATAGTTAGTGGCATTTGTCAATTTTCTTTTTTAGCTGGACATCCTTTAAAAGCTGGCTTAATTCGTAAAGAGCAAAAAGTGCATGGTCGTGGCCGCTTAGTTGAAGGACCATTAATTAAAGGTGAAAAAGTTATAATCCTCGAAGATGTTATTACAACTGGATCTTCATCTTTGATGGCAATTAATTCTGTTAGGGATCATGGCTGTGAAATTAATGATTTAATCTGTTTAATTTTGCGTGAAAAAGCTGGCAAAGAATTAATAGAAAGAGAGGCTAATTTAAAAGTTCATTATATTTTTGAAGCCGCTGAATTACTGACTTAAAGCTTAAAAGCATTTCTCACATAAACCAAAAAATTCTAATACTCTTTGATTAATAGTAAATTTAAACTTTTGTTCAATTTTTGTTTCCAGAGAATTCAATTCATTTGCCAATTCTAAACATTTTGTATCGCCGCAATCTGTACAAACAAAGTGGCTATGTCCAGCACCCTGAGAGTGCAAATTAATTTCATATCTTTTAAAACCGTCTAATAAATCAATTTGTCTAATAATTTTTTCTTGTAATAAAGTTTCAATTTCTCGATAAACTGAGGTTTTATTCGGTTTTAAATCAAAGTTCAATAAATTTTCTAAAATATTATTAACATTAATTGGTTTTTCAGATTTTTCAATGATTTGCAACATAAGCTCTCTCAGGCGGGAATATCGATAACCTTTTTCTTTTAATTTAGCTTGCAATTCACTAATTAAAACTTTCATTTAAATATTTTCCTCAAAAACACCAAAGTTTCTAAATTTATCACGACGCTTTTCCTTCAATTCAAAGGGCTTTAAATTCATTAATTCTTTTAAATTTTGCAAAAGAGTTTTCTTCAAATTCGCACTTATCTCTTCTACCGAATTATGTGAACCGCCAGATGGCTCAGTTATAATTTCATCTATTAATTTTAATTCTAATAAATCTTGAGCTGTGATTTTTAAAGCCTTTGCCGCTTCAGCAGACTTTTCACGAGTTCTCCATAAAATAGCGGCACAACCTTCAGGCGAAATAACCGAATAAACCGAATGCTCAAACATTAAAACCTTATTAGCTACTGCCAAAGCTAAAGCCCCACCTGAACCACCTTCTCCCGTGATAACTGAGATAATAGGCACTTCCAGATTAAACATTTCCTGAATATTATGTGCAATTGCCCTCGATTGACCTAAAGCCTCAGCCTCTAATCCTGGATAAGCACCGGGTGTGTCAATCAAAGTAATAATTGGAAAACCAAAATTATTAGCATGCCGAAATAAACGCAAAGCCTTTGCATAGCCAGTTGGTTGAGGCATTCCAAAATTACATTTTTGTTTTTCTTTTATATCACGACCTTTATTATTCCCAACGACTAAAACTGTTAAATTTGCTTCTAATTCAAGTAAACCACCAACAATAGCTCCGTCATCATGTCCAGCTCTATCTCCATGCAATTCAATCCAGTTTTGACCTAAATATTTAACAAAATCTAAAGTATAAGGTCTTTGTGGATGTCTGGCAATTTGTAGTTTTTGATGAGCATCCAAATTAGCATAAATACGATTTTTTAATTGATAAAATTCATTTTTTAGCCTAGCAATGGCATCATCATAATTTCCAGCCACTGAGCTTCTTTCTAATTCTTCAATTTGTTTCATCAAACTAATCAAAGGCTTTTCAAGCTCAAGCACATAATTTGTTTTGCTCATCAAATTACCGTTTAGAGTATTGAGGCATTTTACGAGCTTTACGGCAATAATAATGCTTTCTTTCTACTTCTCTGGCATCTCTAGTTAATAAACCAAAGGCTTTCAAGGTCGTTTTGTTGGCTTCATCTAATAAAACTAAAGCTCTAGCAATACCAAGTCTAATTGCATCAGCCTGACCTTTTATTCCTCCGCCTTTAACTGTAATTAAAATATCAAAGTTTTTATCAATTCCAACTCTGTTTAATGGCTCTAAAACTCTTTCTAACCATAAACCTCTTTCACAAAAATATTCTTTTAATTCACGACCATTGACACTTATTTTGCCATTTCCAGAACGCAAAAATACTCGAGCAATAGATCTTTTTCTTCTTCCAGTAGCATTATATTGAGCAGACATTTATTTTTCCTTTTTAGTTTTGTAATTAAATTGCAGGTATATTTTCAATTAAAGTTGGATTCTGAGCAGAATGTGGATGTTCCGCACCAGCATAAATCTTGAGCTTTGTCATCTGAGCATCACCCAAAGTTGTATTTTTTGGCATCATTCCTTTTACAACTTTGAAAATGACTTTTTCGGGTCTTCTTTTTAGTAAATCTTCTAATGGCTCTTCTCTTAATCCACCAGGATAGCCAGTATAACGCCTGTAAATTGTTTGCTTGCCTTTTCTTTTGCCGGTATAAACAATATCTTTGGCATTAGTTATAATTACAAAGTCGCCATTATCCCAATGTGGAGTATAATCTGGCTTTCTTTTGCCTCTTAGTATGCGGGCAATTTCGCAACATAAACGACCTAAATTCTTGCCTTTCGCATCAATTAAATACCAATCCCGCTTAGCAGTTTGAGCATTAACGAATTTAGTTTTATTATTTATGTCTTTTTTATTTATTTCTGTTGATTCTTGAGACATTTGAATTATTGGTCAAATAAAGGAAATGGATATTTTATAACTTTTAAGCAAAGACCTTTAGCTGGAGCTTTGGAAGCCACAAACTGCGAATCTTTATACTCTAAAGCATTTTTTAATGTGTCGCATTTTAGTTTACCATTTGTAACTGCAATTTGTGTACCAATAATTATACGAATCATATTATATAAAAAACGATTAGCTGTAATTTCACAAGTGAATAAATCCAAATCCTCCTCTGATTGCCGCCAAAAGCAGTTCGTAATATGACAAATAGGTTTTTTTTCACTATAAACACTTTTATTAGATAAACCCAAAAAATCTTTTTCGCCAATCAAGTCATAACATAATTCATTTAAATTTTTAATATTCAGGCTTTTAGGATTATGAAAATAAGCAATTTGACTTTCATCTAAAGGGTTTCTCTGCCCACCAATTCTTAGCTTGTAAATATAAGTTCGGCTAATAGCATCTTTGATTGCATGAAAATTATTGGGAACTTTTTTTAGACCTAAAACCGAAATATCATTTGGCAAAAGACCATTAAAATGCAAACAAAATTTTCTTTCTAATTCAGGGTTTAAAATATTTTGCTGGGTACTTATTGGATCAAGTCGAAAATGTCCAATCATGGCTTTTGCATGAACACCAGCATCAACACGGCTAGCAAAAACAACTTGAATATTAGTTTTAAAAAAAATACTTAAAGCTTTCTCCAACTCTCCCTGAACCGTACGAACTGGTGGGGCTTGCTTCTGAGAGCCATAAAAATTAGTACCCAAAAACTGAACCGAAATTGCAAAAGTCTCTTTCAAAGTGAACAATTAAATAAAACTACTGAATTTGTATTTTAAACCATAGTCCTTAAATAATTAAGTATATAAGTATTTATTATTTCAGCTTCTGGCAAAACAAATAAATCATGGTCTAAATTAGGAAATTGTTTAAGTGTTTTATTTTGAGAATTACACAAATTAAAAAATAAATGAGAAGCTTGACTGACACAGCTTATATCTTTGCCAGCTGTCATAATTAAAATTGGAATATCATTTAATTTATTAATTTGAGACCAGCTTTTTAAGCTTAATTTCAAGATTTCCAAAAACATTTTTGGTTCAGCTTCTTCAGTTAAAAAGTTTTTTTGGAATTTTCCATTTATCAGTGCTTCATGAACTTCCTTTGGAGCTGGAAATTTGATTTTAGTTTTATCATTTTTAAAAGCTTTTACTAAAGTTGGAAACATAAAGTCAGTAAAACTCCAAAGTTGAGAATTAGCCATAAAAGCGGGCACTGTTAAAATTAAGGCTTTCGGCTTAGGATTTAAATATGGCAAAGCATTTAAAGCAATTATTCCGCCCAGACTATGCCCTAATAAAAAATTATTTTGATTTGTATAATTTTGATTTAAGTCTTGCCAAGTTACTTTCACGGTTTCCAGCCAATCTTCAAAAGAATTAATTTCACCTTTTTTTCCAGAATTGCCAAAACCTAATAAGTCAAAACTAAAAGTGGAAATTTGATTATTTTTCAGAGTTTGGGCTAATTCGTCAAACCAGCCACTATATGTTCCTAAACCATGAACACAAAGTAATTGAGCTTTCGGCGAATTGATGTCGGCAAAATTATTCTGCGTATACAAAGAAAATTCTTTCGAGAATATTTGCAGCAATTTTCCTTGTTTTTGTTCAGAATTCATTAATATTTACCTTAAATAAACCTATCATAAATAAAAGCTTTCGGCCTTATTGTGTCAAGTTGATTTAATTTGAAAAAGCTATTTAATGTGAGTTCGAGAGATAAAAAACACAAAAAGCTTCTCAAGAATTCAAGTCTTAGCCCCCTAGGCTTAAGCCATTCCCCGAAGGGGACACTCAATAAATCTGTTTGAAATTTTCTGTCTTCAAGGTCTAAATTCCCAACTCCACTCTCTAATAGCCCACTTTCAGGGGGTTGGGGGTGAAAAGACAAAATTCTTTAGCGAGAGACTTTCAATTGTGATTGCTTCAAAGTTTCGCTTCAATCAGCATTTTCAGATTTTCTTTTCATCGAACTCACATTATTTAGTTTAATAATTTACATAAGGACTATAAAAACCACCAAAACCACCTGTTAAGGCTCCGCCTGGACAACCAGAAGCACCACCACCACCCATATTTGGTGAAGCAGGTTGATAAATACCCGAATTACCCCAACCATAACCAGCAGGAAAACCACCCCATCCACCGCCACCCAGAGAGTTTAAATTTACACCGCCGCCCCAAAAAGGCCCACCACCCGGAAAGCTAACATTATACGGATAACCGCCACCTGCTGGCAAAACACCACCACCACCTGTTGCAAAACCAGCTCCAAAACCATTAGCGATAGAAGTCAAATTTATACTAAAACTAGAAATTAAAAATAAAAGAAATAAGCCTTTTTTTAACATTATTATTTGGATTTTTACTGAATATTTAAATAATTCCCCTCATTAATAAAACTCCGCATACAAGTAAAGAGAAAATAGGTTGAAACAATTAGAAAACCGAAATTTTTTAATAAAGCTTCTTCCTAAAACTTTGCCGTATACGGAGTTTAAAAGGGTTTTTACAATATTTTTAGAGTTCTGTATTTTAAAACTAAACTTTAACGCTTAATTTTTCAGCAACTAATTTGATCATTTCTGATGGTAATTTAGCCACTGGAACTCCAGCCTTAGCGAAAGCTTCTTCTTTTGATTTAACTGTTCCTTTATCGCCTTCGGTTATTGCTCCAGCATGTCCCATTCTTTTACCTTCAGGAGCAGTGCGTCCAGCAATATAAGCCACAACTGGTTTTTTAATTTCGCCACTTTCAATTAATTCAGCTGCTTTTTCCTCAGCAATACCACCAATTTCGCCCATTAAGCAAATCAAATCAGTATTTGGATCAGCTTCAAATAATCTAAGTACATCAACAAATCCAAGCCCCGGTACTGGGTCTCCACCAATTCCTACACAAGTAGACTGACCTAAACCAGCATTTGTTAAGCCTAAAGCTACTTCATATGTTAAAGTTCCAGAACGGCTTACCATACCAACTCGCCCAGCTTTATAAACTGAACCGGGATGAATACCAACCAAGCTTTCACCGGGAGTAATAACACCAGGGCAATTTGGTCCTACAACTAAAACACCCCTTTCTCTGGCTCTTTCTTGTATTTTTACTTCATCTAAAGGCGGAATTCCTTCGGTGATAATAATTAATAAGCGAATACCTGATTCAATTGCTTCAAAAGCGGCATCTTTGGCGAGTAAAGCTGGTACAAAAATTACCGAAACATCAGCTCCAGTTTTATCAACTGCTCCAAAAACAGTATCAAATACTGGTATTCCATGTACTTCAGTGCCGCCTTTACCCGGTGTTACACCGCCAACTACTTTAGTGCCATAGTCAAGCATTAATTTGGCATGAGTTGAACCCATTCCGCCAGTAATTCCTTGAACTATAACTTTTGAATTTTTGTCTAATAATATCGACATTTTAAATTTTCCTTTTTATTTAGTATTTTAATTTATTATTTGCCAGCACCGACAGCGGTTTCTACGGCTTTATCCAAATCATCAATAAAATCAATGCCAGTTCCCTTGAGTAATTCACGGGCTTTATCTTGATTATTACCGAGTAGTCTAACTACTAATTTTAATTTTGGATATTTTTTCTTAAAGTCAATTAAAGGCATTGCTACTTGATCACAAGCGGTAATTCCACCTAAAATATTAATAAAAATTACATTAACTTGCGGATTATCAGCTACCAAACTTAAAGCCGCATTCACTTTATTGCTATTTGCTCCGCCGCCTACATCAAGGAAATTAGCTGGTTTTCCACCTTTGAATTGTACTAAGTCCATGGTTGCCATTGTTAAGCCAGCACCATTACACAAAATACCAATATTTCCTTCACCAAGCTCTACAAGGTTTAAGCCAGAAACGGTTGCTCTTTTTTCCCGTTCGGAAACATCACTTAAATGGCTAACTTTTTGTCCTTTGAATTTTGGCTGACGATCAATTGCATCATCGTTTACAGTTACTTTTCCGTCAAGAGCAATAATTGAGCCATCTTCTAGCTGAGCCAAAGGATTAATTTCAGCTAAATCTAAATCGTATTTTTCATAAAGAGCATAAAGCTTATTAACAATACTGGCAACTTCAGTTAATTGTTTACCAGTTAAACCCATTTCATAAGCTAATTTGCGTCCTAATTGTGGGCTATATTCACCACGAATTGGAACAGTGCTAACATTGTGAGATGATTCAATTTCAATACCACCTTCAGCTGAACCAATAAGAATTGGACATTTTAAATCACGGTCTAAAGTTATAGCAATATAAAATTCTTTTTTAATAGGAACTTTCGGGTCAAGTAAAAGAGTAGTTGGTTTTTCACCTTTAATTTCAAGATCAAAAACTTGTTTGGCAACTTCAATGGCTTCGGTTGTATTATTAGCAAATTTAATACCGCCAGCCTTGCCTCTTCCACCGCTTAATACTTGGGTTTTTAAAACGATTGGAAAATTTAATTTTAAAAAAGCAATTTCTTCTGGATAATTTATTAAATGAGATCCTTGGGCAATATTAATACCAGCCTCTTTAAAAAGCTGTTTAGCCTCATATTCAAAAAGTTTCAATTTACAATCTCCTTAGTTTTAGCATTTTAAATTATAATTTATTGCTATTAAAAAGCGTAACTATTCACCAAGATACTTCTAAAACACGCTCTCTTTCAAAGTATTTAATTAAATTGAAAATATAAATAAAATTCTAAATCATCATCAATTACAACATTTATAACTCTTCTATTTCTTTTTTTAGGTCATTATGTGTAGTCCATTTTTTATTATTCATTTTAATTTTCAAAGCTGAAAAATAATCGAATTTATCTTCTGCAATAGTCTGTAATTCTATATATTCAGAGTAATCAATGATTACAGCAATGGGAATATTATTCTCTTTTATAATTTGTTTTTCTATCATTTGTAAGCACTCCCTCTATGATTAATTTCATAAATCGTAATATATTATAACTCTCGTCAAAAATAACTCGATAATCAGCAATTCTCAAGCGTTTAAAATTACCAAAATCACCTTTCACAACTTCTGAATCGCAGATTAGCACAGATAAACCTGATTTCACAGATATTTATGTAGAGTTTTTCCGTTAAAATACAAAGTCTCTCTCGAAGCCAAAAGACAAACCATAAAGTATCTGTGTCATCTTTTTATCTGCGTCCATCTGTGATTCAGACAGAAAGAACAAAGCGTTTAAAGTTCAATCTTTTTTCACCAAAATTTATGAGCAATCCAATTTCAAAACGATAAGCTTTTAAATAATTAATAATTTGGGCTTTATGGACTTCTTCCAGCTCTGAAATTGCCTTAAGCTCAACTAAAATCTTTCCTTCAACTAAAAAATCGACCCGCCTTGTACCAATTGGCTTTTCATGATCTCGATAAAAAATATTTTGCTCAACTTCCCTCTGAAACTCAAGTCCAATCATCTCCATTTCTAATCCTAAAGCTCTTTGGTAAATTACTTCCTGAAAGCCACAACCCAGAAAACTATGCACTTTCATTGCTGAACCAATAATTTTTTCAGTTATTTCTTTGTCTGGATAATTCTCTTTTGTCATAAATTTTCCCACAACTTCTGAATCGCAGATTAGCACAGATAACACTGATTTCACAGATATTTATGTACAATTCTTTCTCCAAAAATTAAAGCTCTCTCAAAGCCGAAAAACAAAGCCTCAAGTATCTGTGTCATCTTTTCATCTGCGTTTATCTGTGATTCAGACAAGAAAAAACTTCTGAATCGCAGATTAGCACAGATAACACTGATTTCACAGATATTTATTTACAATTTTCCCATAACAAATTAAAGTCTCTCTCAAAGCCGAAAGACAAAGCCTAAAGTATCTGTGTCATCTTTTCATCTGCGTCCATCTGTGATTCAGACAATTACAACTTCTGAATCGCAGATTAGCACAGATAACACAGATTTCACAGATATTTATGTACAATTCTTTCTCCAAAAATTAAAGCTCTCTCAAAGCCGAAAAACAAACCATAAAGTATCTGTGTCATCTTTTCATCTGCGTCCATCTGTGATTCAGACAAGAAAAAACTTCTGAATCGCAGATTAGCACAGATAACACTGATTTCACAGATATTTATTTACAATCACTCCGACTCAAATTAAAGTCTCTCTCAAAGCCAAAAGGTAAACCATAAAGTATCTGTGTCATCTTTTCATCTGCGTCCATCTGTGATTCAGAAAAAAAAAACAAACTCACGCTTTATTAGGTTGTTTTTACTTCATTTATTTTAGTTCTTAAGTTAGTTATCCCTTCTGCTGCTTTTGCATTTGCTGTATTTATAGCATCTAAATTAGATTTAGTCGCATTGGTTAATCTTGTTAATTTGCCAGGAAAGTCTGGGAGCTTCTTTGCTGCGTTAATAAAATCTTCAGATGTAACACCTAATTGGCTAAAATAAGGATTATTAATTTGTGTAGTGTTTCCAGCTTCGGAACCAAAAGTCTGAATCATCGCTAAAAAAGTCTCAACATTTCTTGTAAATGGAGGAACGGAACCAGGATTTCTTAAATTACCAATCCAAGCAAATAATTCACCAATCCCTGAAGTTGGTGTTGAAGCTGCGGGTGGTCCATAACTGCCATCATCTGAAACAGGTCTTATTTGTTTTCCTATGCCTCCTTTACCTGGCTGAGTTATCGCCGCAGCTTCTTCAAATGATGAAACTAACTCATCAAGTCTATTTTCCTTATATGCTTTTGCAAACATGGCTGCCATATGATCTGGATTATATATAAGTCCTATTGATCCATCTTCTAAAGGTACAACAAGTTTAAGTTGCTGAATATTATAATTTTCACTTAGACTTTGTACCCTGCTAATGCTTTCTGGCGTAGTTGCTTGATTAATAATATTCCCCGCTGAATCTCTCGCACCATTAATGACATTTCCAACTGAATCTCTTGCACCAGTAAAAACATCTCCAGCAGTAACATTTCCAACACCATTTTGAGCAATATATCTAGCATCTTCACCATACTGCCTTAGACCAGAACCTATAGTATTTAGACCATTTTGTGCTGTTTGCCAGCCATTTTGTACTGCACCACTAAATCTATCAAAGCCAGCTGGTTGATTTTGTACAGGTTGTCCGCCATTAGTTGGAGTTTGTGCTGCTGGTGTTGGTCTGCTTGGTGGTGTTGCTGGTACTGGTACTCGCCTAGTTCCTTCTAATTGTGTTTGTCCTGGTCCCATGATAATTTACCCCTATTTATTAAAGAACTTCCCTTAAGTCCCTTGAATTTAAAACCCCTGTGCTTTTAGGGTTTATTGCTTAATACCAAGATATGCTAAAGAAATTAAGTTTTGGTTAATCCCTTGCAAAAAACATGAATTACCAAAACGCTTTATTTTTAG